>JAYNNS010000078.1:0-10406 GCA_038112835.1 Curvibacter sp.
CGCACCCTGGGCGCGACACAGCTCACGCTGATCGCGCCCTACCTGGCCTATATGCGCCAGGACATGGCCTTCGCGCCCGGCGAAGCCGTGAGCCAGCGCATCGTGGGCTCCTTCCTGGCCGATCTCTTCGACGCCGTGATCACCGTGGACCCGCACCTGCACCGCATCCACACGCTGGAGGAGGCCGTACCGGTGCCGCGCGCCATGGTACTCAGCGGCGCGCCGCTGCTGGCCGACCTGATCGCCGAGCGCCGGCCGCAGGCGCTGCTGGTCGGCCCCGACGAGGAGTCGGCCCAGTGGATCGCGCAGGCCGCGGCGCGCCACGGCCTGGACCCGGCGGTCTGCCGCAAGCTGCGCCATGGCGACCGCCATGTGGAGATCGCCCTGCCCGACGTGGCGCTGCGCGGTCGCGCGGTGGTACTGCTCGACGACATGGCCAGCAGCGGCCACACCCTGGCCCAGGCCGCGCGCGGCCTGCTCGCGGCCGGTGCGGTGAGCGTGGACGTGGCCGTGACCCACGCCCTTTTCGCCGGCGATGCCGGCCCCCTGCTCTGGGACGCCGGCATCCGCCAGGTCTGGAGCACGGACTGCATCGCCCACCCCAGCAATGCGGTCAGCATGGCTCCGGCCCTTGCCGCCGCCCTCTCGTGAGCCTCGCATGAAGACCCCGCACGACCTCAGCACCCGCACCCTGGCCGACGCCTGGGCCGACCTCAAGGCCCATGCCGACGCCGGCATCCCCCTGCAGGCCGACGCCTACCGTCTGGCCTTCGCCGACCCCGAATTCCTGCTGCGCCGCGAGACCCGCGGCATCCGCTTCCAGCTCGAGATGCTCAAGCCCGATCTGGAGCAGCAGGCCTTGGGCGTGAGCAACACCATCGTCGTGTTCGGCAGCGCACGCTTTACCGCCCCCGAAGAAGCCGAACGCCGCCTCGCTGTCGCCCGCGACAGCGGCGACCCCGCAGCCCTGGCGCGCGCCGAGCGCGATGTGCGCAACGCCGGCTACTACGAGCAGGCACGCCGCTTCGGCCGCCTGGTGGCCGAGCACAGCGCCCGCCTGCCCGAGGCCGAGCGGCTCTACATCTGCACCGGCGGCGGCCCCGGCATCATGGAGGCGGCCAACCGCGGGGCGCACGAGGCCGGCGCGCTCAATGTGGGCCTGAACATCGCGCTGCCGCATGAGCAGTCGGGCAATCCCTACATCTCGCCCAGCCTGTGCTTCAAGTTCCACTACTTCGCGCTGCGCAAGATGCATTTCATGATGCGCGCCAAGGCGCTGGTGGCCTTCCCCGGCGGCTTCGGCACGCTGGACGAGCTGTTCGAGATCCTGACCCTGGTGCAGACGGGCAAGTCCGAGCCCGTGCCCGTGGTGCTCTTCGGCAGTGCCTTCTGGCAGCGGCTGATCGACTTCGAGTTGCTGGTCGAGGAAGGCGTGATCTCGCCCGAGGACGTGCAGCTCTTTCGCCTGGTGGACACGCCCGAGGCCGCCTGGGAGGCCATCCAGTCCTTCTATCAGCTGGAGAACGCGGCGCGGCGCTGAATCGCGGCCGCCCGCAGGTGGTTTCCGCCCGGAGGCGTCTACGCAGAGCGCGGTGGCGTGGAGGGCCTGAGTTTCCAGGCGCTGCGGCTGCCCAGCCCCACGGCCGCGCCCACCACCCAGAACACCAGCTGCACCCCTACCACGGCCCCGATGCTGCCGAACAGCAGGGGCATGAGCACGCTCGAGCCGTTGAGCGACATCAGGCGCAGGCCCAGGGCCTCGCCATGGCGATCGGCTGGCGTGATCTGGTGCAGGGTGCTCATGATCATGGGCTGCACCGAGCCCAGCACCAGGCCCAGCAGCACCGAGCACGCCCCCATGGCCAGGGCGCTGGGCATCAGGGGATAGAGCCCGAAGAGCAGTGCCGTAGCCACCATGGCGCTGCTGATCACCACCCATTCACGCAGGTGCCGGGACAGCCAGGGCATGAGCAGGCGCACCACGGTCGCCGCGATGGCGAAGGCACCCAGCAGCATGCCGATGGTGGACGCGCTGTAGCCGCGCTCGTGGCCTAGCACGGGCAGCACGAAGGTGTGCACGTCCCAGCAGGAGGAAAGAAACCAGTTCACGAGCAGCAGGCGACGCATCATGGGATCGCGCAGCAGGTCCCAGGCGCGGCGCCGGCCCGGTGCGACCGCCGACAGGTCCGAAGGCAGGTCGGGCGTGCGCCGCACCAGCCACCAGGTCAGCAGGGGCAGCAGGGCCATGAGCAGGAAGGCGCTGCGGTAGCCGGTGAGATCCCCCGCGGCTCCTCCGAACCAGAGACCGGCATGGTCGATCAGCAGGCCGGCGAGCAGGGGGCCAAGGAAGTTGGAGGTGGCCGGGCCGATGGACAGCCAGCTGAAGACCTGCTTGAGCTCGGTGGCGTCGCGCGCCGCGCGCCCCACATGGCGCTGCAGCGCGATCGATGCTGCGCCGGTGGCCCCGCCGCTGAGCAGCGCGGCCAGGCAAAGCAGCGGAAAGACCGGGAACAACACGGCCAGCGCCGTGCCGCCGCTGGCCGCGAGCACGCTCCAGGCGATCGGGCGGCGCAGCCCGTGACGGTCTGCATAGCGCCCGGCCGGCAGGGCCAGGAAGACCTGGGTCAGTGCGAACAAGGCCATGAGCAGGCCCACGGCCAGGGCGCTGTAGCCCTGCGTGAGCGCCAGCAGCGGGGCGGCCATGCGCAGCCCGGCCATGCAGGCATGCAGGCAGATGTGCCCGCCGATCAGCCTGGGCAGCTGCAGGCCGGGTACCGCCGTTTCCCTGGGGCTCACCCTTCGTCGGCCTCTTTGTCCAGGGGCAGCAGGGACTGGGCCTGCGCGTCGGGCAAGGCCTCGACCTGGCGCAGCGCGCGGCCCATGGCCCGGCTGCGCACCTCCGCGCTGCTCAGCGTGTTGAGCACGGTCTCAGTCTGCGACTTGACCTTGGCCAGCACGTCGCCGAACTTGCCGAACTCGGTCTTGACCGCGCCCAGTACCTGCCAGACCTCGCTGGATCGCTTCTCCAGCGCCAGCGTGCGAAAGCCCATCTGCAGCGAGCTCAGCATGGCCAGCAGCGTGGTGGGGCCGGCCAGCGTGACGCGGTGCTCGCGCTGCAGCGCCTCCATCAGGCCGGGGCGGCGCAGCACCTCGGCATAGAGCCCTTCGGTGGGCAGGAAGAGGATGGCGAAGTCCGTCGTGTGCGGTGGCTCGACGTATTTCTCGGCGATGGACTTGGCCTCGAGGCGGATGCGCGCCTCCAGCGCCTTGGCCGCGGTTTCGACCGCCACCGCGTCGGCGCGCTGCTGCGCATCGAGCAGGCGCTCGTAGTCCTCGTTGGGGAACTTGGCGTCGATGGGCAGCCACAGCGGTGTGCCATCGTCGGCCTTGCCGGGCAGGCGGATGGCGAAGTCCACCACGTTCTTGCTGCCTGGACGCGTGGCCACCTGGGCTGCGTACTGCTCGGGCACGAAGACCTGCTCCAGCAGCGCGGCCAGCTGCGCCTCACCGAACATGCCGCGCGTCTTGACGTTGGTCAGCAGGTGCTTGAGGTCACCCACGCCGGCGGCCAGGCTCTGCATCTCGCCCAGGCCCTTGTGCACCTGCTCCAGGCGCTCGGCCACCTGCTTGAAGCTCTCGCCCAGGCGCGTGTGCAGGGTGGCCTGCAGCTTCTCGTCCACCGTGGCACGCATCTCGTCGAGCTTGGCCGCATTGCTCTGCTGCAGCTGCGCGAGCTGGGCCTCCAGCGTGGCGCGCACCTCGGCGATGCGGCGCGCATTCGATTCGCCCAGCGTGGACAGCTGCAGCGTCAGGGTGTCCGAGAGGGTTTTCTGCAACAGCGCCAGCTGCTGGCCGAAGGCGTCGATCTGCGTGTTTTGCGTGCGTGTGGCCTCGGCCGCCTGCTGCACCAGGCTCTGCTGGAAGGTGGCCAGGTTCTGCGCCAGCTCCAGGCGCATGCCGCGCGCCGACTCGGCGATCTCCTGCCGCAGCTCGCGCGCCAGCCGCTCATGGCCGGCCTGCATCTCGCTGCGCAGCTCGCCGCCCTGCGCAGGGTCCGCGCGCCGCAGCACGAGTGCGAGCAGCAGCATCAGGTTCAATGCCCCCAGCGCCCCCAGGATCCAGAACATCGTTGAATTCAAGGCTTTACCTCCGCCCTCCATTGTCGTGCAAGCTTGGCCCTGCAGCGCGGCGGGTCTGCCGTCTCGGCCTGCGCATGCGGGCTATACTCGTCACGCATCGAGCGATGCATCGCTCCACCATCCTCCCGTCCTCTGTGCGCCCCGACCTTGCGCAGGTCTGCCCGGGTCCACAGGCGCGGCCCCCAGGGCCGGCGCTCCCGTACTACAAGGAGACCCGATGATCGATCTCATGCTCAACTGGTCCGAGTGGATCAAGCCGTCCGCCGGCCTGCCCACGGTGCAGTGGGCGCTGCTGCTGGCACTGGCCGCCGCCGCCGGCCACCTGCTGCAGCGCTACCTGGGCCTGCCCAAGGTGCTCGGCTACTCCATCATCGGCGCGCTGGCCGGCTTTTCCGGCTACACGGCAGCCACCTGGCCGCTGGACGGCATCGCGCAGTTCATGGTCGAGCTCGGCCTGTCCATCGTGCTCTTCGAGGCCGGCGGACGCCTTTCCCTGCGCTGGTTCCGTCACAACCCCATGCTGCTCGCACAGAGCGTGGGCGAGGCCGTGCTGACCTACCTGGCAGCCTGGTGGGTGCTGATGCTCTTCGGCGTGGACGAGGCCCTGCACATGCCCCTGGCCCTGCTGCTCGTGGCCACCTCACCGGCCGTGCTCATGCGCGTGGCCAGCGACATCCGCGCCAGCGGCCCGGTGACGGACCGCGTGATCACCCTGGCGGCGCTCAACACCTTCTACGTGCTGGCCCTGGGCGGCGTCATGGCCCGCCTGCTCGGCCGCTCGGAGGCCCGGCTGGCGGACGCCTTCTATCCCGTGCTGCTGCTGGTCGTGGCCTCGGTGCTGGTGGGCGCGCTGCTGGCGCTGGCGCTGCGCAAGGCACTGCAGATCATGAGCCCGACCAGCGAGAACACGGCGGTGCTGCAGCTGGCGCTGATCGCCGCGGGCACGGCCCTGGCCGCACATTTCGGCGGCTCGGCCCCGCTGGCGGCCCTGCTGGCCGGCATCCTGCTCAAGACCCTGCATCCGCGTCCCTGGTCCTGGCCGCGCCAGTTCGGCACCGCCTCGGCCATCCTGACCATCCTGATGTTCGTGCTGGTCTCCATGGCCGCTGCCCAGGCCCCCTGGAACTGGCAGGCCTGGAGCCTGGTTGCCGCCCTGGTGCTGGCACGCGCGCTGGCCAAGCTCGCGGCCATCGGTCTGGGTGGCATCGGCAGCGGTGCCAGCCCGCGGCAGGCCTTCTGGACGGCCGGGGCCATGTGGCCCCTGTCGGCCGTGGCCCTGCTGCTGGTCTCGCAGTTTGCCGAGTTCGCGCCCGCCATCGGTGCGCCGGCCGCCGCCATCGCCCTGCCGCTGATCCTGCTGATGGAGGTGCTGGGCGCGCTCATGGCCGTGCTGGCCCTGCAGCGCGCCGGCGAGGCAGGACGCCCGCCGGCCATGCGCCGCATCAAAGTCGAGGGAGATCACACCGATGCCGCTTGAACCCTTCAGCCATTCCGAGGCCCTGACCCTGGGCGTGGAGCTCGAGCTGCAGCTCGTGAACACGCACGACTACGACCTCGCACCCTATGCCGACGACATGCTGCGCCTGATGGCCAAGCGCCAGCTGCCCGGCAGCGTGGTGCCCGAGATGACCTCGAGCATGATCGAGATCTCCACCGGCGTCTGCCACTCACCCGCCCAGGTACGCGAGCAGCTGGGCCTGATCCGTGACGCGCTGGTGCAGTGCGCCGACAAGCTCAACATCGCGGTGGTCGGCGGGGGGACCCACCCCTTCCAGCAGTGGCACGAGCGCCGCATCTACGACAAGCCCCGCTTCAAGCAGCTGTCCGAACTCTACGGCTACCTCTCCAAGCAGTTCACCATCTTCGGCCAGCACGTGCATGTGGGCTGCCCGGACGCCGACAGCGCCCTGCTCATGCTGCACCGCATGTCGCGCTACATCCCGCACTTCATCGCGCTCTCGGCCTCTTCGCCCTTCGTCCAGGGGCACGACACGGCCTTTGATTCGGCACGCCTGAACTCGGTGTTCGCCTTCCCGCTCTCGGGCCGTGCACCCTTCGTGCTGAACTGGGACGACTTCAACGCCTTCTTCGACAAGATGACGCGTACCGGCGTGGTCAAGAGCATGAAGGACTTCTACTGGGACATCCGGCCCAAGCCCGAGTACGGCACCATCGAGATCCGCGTCTTCGACACGCCGCTGTCCATCGAGCGCGCCGCGGCGCTGGCCGGCTATGTGCAGGCGCTGGCAGCCTGGTTCCTCAAGGACGCGCCTTTCCAGCCCGAGGAAGACGATTACCTCGTCTACACCTACAACCGCTTCCAGGCCTGCCGCTTCGGACTGGACGCCGTCTATGTGGACCCGGCCAGCGGCACCCACCTGCCGCTCAAGGAGCACATCCTGGCCACGCTGGACCGCGTGCAGCCCTACGCCACCTCGCCCGGCACGGGCGCCGCGCTGGAGCTGCTGCGCAGCAGCACGGAGCGCGGCCACAACGACGCGCGCTGGCTGCGTGATGCGCAGGCCCGCGAGCAGCTGCTGGGTGAAGTGACGCGCCAGGCCGGCCTGCAGTTCCGCAGGACCGAGACCCAGGTGGCCTGAACGGCCACGCCCGGCGCGTCGATCCTCAGGCCTTGAGCACCTGGGGATTGAGCGGGGTCAGGCCCTGACCCTTGCTGAAGAACTCGATCAGATTGTCCGCCGCCAGCTTGGCCATGGCCTTGCGCGTGGGCACGCTGGCGCTGGCGATGTGCGGCGTCAGGACCACGTTGGGCACGGTCAGCAGGCCGGGGTTGACCTTGGGCTCGCCCTCGAACACATCCAGACCGGCGGCGGCGATGCGCTTGTCGCGCAAGGCCTGCACCAGGGCATCCTCATCGACGATGCCGCCGCGCGCGATATTGACCAGCGTGGCCGTGGGCTTCATCAGCGCGATCTCGGCCGCCCCGACGATGTGGTGCGAAGCCGCCGAGTACGGCAGCACCAGCACCAGATGGTCTGCGGTCTTGAACAGATCCTCCTTGCTCACGTAGCGCGCCTTGCACTCGGTTTCCGTCGCTGCGTCGAGGCGCGAACGGTTGTGATAGATCACGTTCATGCCGAAGCCGTGCGAGCCGCGCCGGGCAATGCCCTGGCCGATGCGGCCCATGCCCAGGATGCCCAGCGTGGCGCCATGGATGTCGGAGCCGGCGAACATGTCGTAGCTCCACTTGCTCCACTTGCCTTCGCGCAGGTAGATCTCGCTCTCGGTGATACGGCGGGCCGTGGCCATGAGCAGGGCAAAGCCGAAGTCCGCCGTGGTCTCGGTCAGCACGTCGGGCGTGTTGGTGCCCAGCACGCCGCGCGCCGTCATGGCGTCGAGATCGAAGTTGTTGTAGCCCACGGCCATGTTGGCGCAGATCTTCAGTTTCGGGCAGGCCGCCAGCAGCTCGGCGTCGATGCGCACACTGCCGGTGGTGAAGGCGCCGTCCTTGTCGCGCAGGCGCTCGATCAGCTGGGCCGGGGTCCAGGCCTCGTCGCCCTGGTTGGATTCGACATCGAAGTGCTGCGACAGGTAGGCCACCGTCTCGGGGAAGACGGCGCGGGTGACGAGGATGCGGGGTTTGCTCATGGGATATCTCTCTTTGCTTGACGAAACCGGACTCAGCGGAACCAGATCAGGGTCATGACGACGAACAGCGGCAGCAGGATGCCGAAGGACCACAGCATGTAGCCGAAGAAACTGGGCATCTTCACGCCACGATCCTCGGCAATGGCCTTGACCATCAGATTGGGCGCATTGCCGATGTAGGTATTGGCGCCCATGAAGACGGCGCCGGCCGAGATGGCCGCCAGCGTGGGCGCCAGCGTGCTCATGAGCACGGCCGGGTCGCCGCCGGCGGTGTTGAAGAAGACCAGATAGGTCGGGGCGTTGTCGAGGAAGGAACTCAACACGCCCGTGGCCCAGAAGTACATGGCCGGATCCGGCGCGCCGTCGGGCCGCGTGACGGCCGCCACCACGGCCCCGAAAGGCCCGTTGACGCCGGCCTTGAGCATGGCGATCACGGGAATGATGGTCAGGAAAATGCCGGCAAAGAGCTTGGCCACCTCCTGCATGGGCGCCCAGGAAAACTGGTTGCGGTCATGCACGGCGGTGGGCGTGATGCGCAGCGAGATGAAGGTGATCACGATCAGGCCGATGTCGCGCACCAGCCCCGGCAGGCCGACCTCGGTGCCGGCGATGTCGAAGACCACGCCCGATTTCCAGAAACCGCTGAGCAGCACCAGACCGACCACGGCCCCGAGCAGCCAGAAATTGACCGCCCCCTCGAACCCGATGCGCTTGCTGTCCGGCGTGGGATCGACCGGCAGGATCTCCTCGCGCCGGTGGTAGTACCAGCTGTCCATGGCATAGAACAGCGCCAGCAGCACCCCCACCAGGAACAGGGTCTCGGGGAAGATGTGGCTCAGGGTCCAGAAGAAATCCACACCCTTGAGGAAGCCCAGGAAGAGCGGCGGGTCGCCCAGCGGCGTGAGCGAGCCGCCGGCATTGGAGACGATGAAGATGAAGAAGATGATCACGTGCGCCTTGTGGCGGCGGTTGTCGTTGGCCCGGATCAGCGGACGGATCAGCAGCATGGAGGCGCCCGTGGTGCCCATGAAGCTGGCCAGCACGGCGCCGATGGCCAGGATCGCCGTGTTCAGCCCGGGACTGCCGTGCAGGTTGCCGCGGATGTAGATGCCGCCAGCCACGGTGAACAGCGCCGTCAGCAGGATGATGAAGGGGATGTACTCGGCCAGCAGCGCATGCACGAAGTTCACCGCCGCCAGCCCCGGCCCGAAGACCGCGGCGAAAGGCAGCAGGAAGACCAGGGCCCAGGCCGCGGCCACCTTGCCGTAGTGGTGGTGCCAGAAATGCGGCGCGACCAGCGGCAGCACGGCGATGGACAGGAGAATGCCCGCAAACGGCACGCCCCACAGCACGGACAGCTGGCTACCATCGAGATCGGCCGCCAGGGCCAGGCCGGGACAGGCCGCCAACAGGGCCAGGCCCCAACGCAATCGTTTCATTCTTGCTACTCCTAGGATCAATCGAGCCAGCGCGTGTAGTCCTCGACCGGCACGCGCGGTGTGTGAAAGGTGTTGACGATGGCCGATGCGTCGGCATAGCCCAGGGCCATGCCACAGACCAGCATCTCGTCGGGGCCGGCACCGATGTGCGGCAGGATGATTTTCGCAAAGCCGTTCCAGGCCGCCTGCGGGCAGGTGTGCAGGCCGCGCTCGCGCGCCGCCAGCATGAGGTTCTGCAGGAACATGCCGTAGTCCACCAGCGAGCCACGCCCCATGACGCGATCGACCGTGAACATCAGGCCCACGGGTGCATCGAAGAAACGGTAGTTGCGCTGGTGCTGGGCATGCATCCTGTCCTTGTCGCCCTTGCCGATGCCCAGCAGGCCGTAGAGCCCCCAGCCGTTCTCGCGCCGCCGGTCGATGTAGGGGCTGACCCATTGCTGCGGGTAGTAGTCGTATTCCTCGCGGTACTCGGTCGCCAGCGCCGGATCGGCCCGCAGCGCATCGTGGGCGGCGCAGACCTTCGCCACCAGGCTGTCACGGCTGGCGCCGCGCAGCACATAGACCCGCCAGGGCTGGGTGTTGGTCCCCGAGGGCGCACGCGCGGCCAGTGCCAGGATGTCGCGGATGAGGTCGGGCGCCACCGGCTGGGCGGTGAAGGCGCGCACCGACATGCGCGTGCGGATGGCCTCGTCCACCGTCATGCGGCCACCGCCAGGGTCTGCAGCGCCGCGCGCAAGAGTGCGGGCAGGGGCACGGGCCGGCGGCTGTGCCGGTCCACATAGACATGGACGAAGTGCCCCTGGGCCGCGGCCGTGGGCGCCCCCTGGGCGAACAGGCCCACCTCGTAGCGCACGCTGGACGTGCCCAGGCGCCCCACGCGGATGCCGGCTTCGATGCTCTGGGGAAAGGCCAGGGGGGAGAAATAGTTGCACTGGGTCTCGATGACCAGGCCGATGGTCTGGCCGCCGTGGATGTCGAGCACGCCCTGCTCGATCAGCCAGGCGTTGACGGCCGTGTCGAACCAGCTGTAGTAGACGACGTTGTTGACGTGGCCATAGACATCGTTGTCCATCCAGCGCGTGGTGAGGGTCCGAAAGACCGGGTAGGCGCTGCGTGTCTCCGGTTGTGGTTTTCTGGTGTCGGTATTCATGCGCAGCCCCGAATCTGCCAGCCCCGCCCCCAACCCACCAGGAACGCCCCGCCCCCAAAAAAAAGG
>JAYNNS010000079.1:0-10384 GCA_038112835.1 Curvibacter sp.
CCGCTATCCCCGGGCGGTTTGCGAGGTCCGGGCCGCCGTGCCGCAGGAGCGGGCCCTGGCGCTGCGCGCCGCGACACCGCCCTGGTGGCAGCCCGCGCGCTGGTCCCGCCTGCTGCGCCCGACCGGTGCGGCGCCCGAGCTGCTCTGGGCCAATATGAACCTGCACATGAGCGCCGATCCGCAGGCCCTGATCCGGCAGTGGCACGAGGCGCTGGCGGTGGACGGCTTCCTCATGTTCTCCTGCCTCGGCCCCGACACCCTGCGCGAACTGCGCGCGCTGTATGCCGCCCTGGGCTGGCCGGCGCCCGCGCACGAGTACACCGACATGCACGACTGGGGCGATATGCTGGTGAGCGCCGGCTTCGCTGAACCCGTCATGGACATGGAGCGCATCGAGCTGACCTTCGAGACCCCGCAGCGGCTGCTGCAGGAGTTGCGCGAACTGGGGCGCAACCTGCACCCCGGGCGCTTTGGCGGCCTGCGCGGGCGGGGCTGGCGGGGCCGCCTGCACGAGGCCCTGGGCCGCCTGGTCGACGCCGACGGGCGCTTGCGCCTGAGCTTCGAGATCATCTACGGCCACGCCTTCAAGCCGCAGCGGCGCCTGACCGTGGCGCCCGAAACCCGACTGAGCCTGGAGGAAATGCGCGGCAGCCTGCGCCGTGGCCGCGGGCAGGCCGCAGACTGAAGCAGGGGTGCGGAAGCGCAAAAGTGCTGGGCTACAATAAGCGGTTGCTGAATTTTGCGATTCAACGGCAGCTTGCCGCCTGCATCCCTGGTGGGACGACGGGCGCATCGGTCAAAAGCCGCGTGCGGTGCGAGCCAGAGCAGTCCTGGAATATTTAAGACATTCAAGAAGTGAACATGATGAAGAGCATTTCTAACAAATTGGCTTCACTGCTGCTCACGGCCGGCGCATGGGCTGGTACGGCGGCCTTCACCGCAGCCCAGGCTGTCAACGATCTGCCCGGCGGTCCGGCGGTCAACCAGCTCAACCTGGGCCCCGCGGCCACCAAGATCGCGGCCGAGCAGCAGTGGCTGCACTGGTTCATGCTCATCATCTGCTCCGTCATCTTCGTGGGCGTGTTCGGGGTGATGTTCTATTCCATCATCAAGCACCGCAAGTCCGTCGGCCACAAGCCCGCCGACTTCCACGAGTCCGTGGCCGTGGAAATCGCCTGGACGGTGATCCCCTTCATCATCGTGATCCTGATGGCCCTGCCGGCCACCAAGGCCGTCGTGGCCCAGAAGGACACGAGCAACGCCGACCTGACCATCAAGGTCACCGGCTACCAGTGGAAGTGGGGCTACGACTACCTCAAGGGCGAAGGCGAAGGCATCGGCTTCATCTCCACCCTGGACAACAGCCACCGCGTGATGTCCGAGTCGGGCAAGCCGCCGGCCACCGATGACTACCTGCTCAAGGTCGACAACCCGCTGGTCGTGCCCGTGGACAAGAAGGTCCGCATCATCACCACCGCCAACGACGTGATCCACGCCTTCATGGTGCCGGCCTTCGGCATCAAGCAGGACGCCATCCCAGGTTTCGTGCGCGACACCTGGTTCCGCGCCGAGAAGACCGGTGACTTTTACGGCCAGTGCGCCGAGCTCTGCGGCAAGGAGCACGCCTACATGCCCATCCACGTCAAGGTGCTGTCCGCCGAGGACTACAGCAAGTGGGTCGATGAGCAGAAGAAGGTCATGGCCGCCAAGGCCGACGATCCGAACAAGGTCTGGGCCCTCGACGAGCTGGCCAAGCGTGGCGAGAAGGTCTACGCCGCCAACTGCGCCGCCTGCCACCAGGCCAACGGCAAGGGCGCCGGCCCGATCAAGGCCCTGGACGGCTCGGCCATGGTGCTCGACGCAGACAAGGCCAAGCAGATCCAGATCATGCTCAATGGCAAGGGCGCCATGCCCGCCTGGAAGCAGCTGAGCGACACCGAGATCGCCGCCGTCATCACCTACACCAAGAACAACTGGTCCAACAAGACCGGCCAGATCGTGCAGCCGGCCGACATCCGGACCGCGCGCAAGTAAGCCGTCGTCAGACAGAGTATTCAGAAGGAAATCACGATGAGTGCCGTTCTAGACCATCACGATCACCACGCCCATGACGACCATCACCACGCCCCCACGGGCTGGCGGCGCTGGGTCTTTGCGACCAACCACAAGGACATCGGTACCCTGTACCTGCTGTTCGCCTTCACCATGCTCATGGTGGGTGGCGTTCTGGCCCTGCTGATCCGCGCCGAGCTGTTCCAGCCCGGCCTGCAGATCGTCAACCCCGAGCTGTTCAACTCGCTGACCACCATGCACGGCCTGATCATGGTGTTCGGCGCCATCATGCCGGCCTTCGTGGGCTTCGCGAACTGGATGATCCCGCTGCAGATCGGTGCCTCCGACATGGCCTTCGCCCGGATGAACAACTTCAGCTTCTGGCTGATGATCCCGGCGGCCATCATGCTCGTAGCCTCCTTCTTCATGCCCGGCGGCGCTCCCGCGGCCGGCTGGACGCTGTACGCCCCGCTGACGCTGCAGATGGGCCCCTCGATGGACGCCGGCATCTTCGCCATGCACATCCTGGGCGCCTCCTCCATCATGGGCTCGATCAACATCATCGTGACCATCCTGAACATGCGCGCACCCGGCATGACGCTGATGAAGATGCCGCTGTTCTGCTGGACTTGGCTGATCACCGCCTACCTGCTGATCGCCGTGATGCCCGTGCTGGCCGGCGCCATCACCATGACGCTGACGGACCGCCACTTCGGCACCACCTTCTTCAACCCCGCCGGCGGCGGCGACCCGGTGATGTACCAGCACATCTTCTGGTTCTTCGGCCACCCCGAGGTGTACATCATGATCCTGCCGGCTTTCGGCATCGTGAGCGCCATCGTGCCGGCCTTCGCCCGCAAGAAGCTGTTCGGCTACGCCTCCATGGTCTATGCCACGGCCTCGATCGCCATCCTGTCCTTCATCGTGTGGGCGCACCACATGTACACCACCGGCATGCCGGTGACCGGCCAGCTGTTCTTCATGTACGCCACCATGCTGATCTCCGTGCCCACCGGTGTGAAGATCTTCAACTGGCTGGCCACCATGTGGAAGGGCTCGATGACCTTCGAGACCCCCATGCTGTGGGCCGTGGGCTTCATCTTCGTGTTCACCATGGGCGGCTTCACCGGCCTGATCCTGTCCATGGCCCCGATCGACATCCAGCTGCAGGACACCTATTACGTCGTGGCCCACTTCCACTACGTGCTGGTGGCCGGCTCGCTGTTCGCCATGTTCGCCGGCATCTACTACTGGCTGCCCAAGTGGACCGGCGTGATGTACAGCGAAGGCCGCGGCAAGCTGCACTTCTGGTGGTCGATGATCTCGTTCAACATCACCTTCTTCCCGATGCACTTCCTGGGCCTGGCCGGCATGCCGCGTCGCTATGCCGACTACCCCATGCAGTTCGCCGACTTCAACATGGTCGCCACCGTCGGTGCCTTCGGCTTCGGTCTGGCCCAGGTCTACTTCTTCCTCTTCGTCATCGTGCCGGCCATGCGCGGCCAGGGCGAGAAGGCGCCCCAGAAGCCCTGGGAAGCCGCGGAAGGCCTGGAGTGGGAAGTGCCCTCGCCGGCGCCCTTCCACACCTTCGAGAATCCCCCGAAGCTCGACGCCACGGCCACCAAGGTCATCGGCTGATCCTGCGGCACGGCAAGGCTGAACCATGACGACGCCCGAACAGAAGAAAGCCAACCTGCGCCTGGGCCTGATCCTGGCCTCGGTGGCACTGGTCTTCTTCCTGGGCTTCGTCGCCAAGTTCGTCGTCTTCGGCAAGTGAGGCGGTGTCCATGAACCTGCGGCGCGAAAACGTGCGGATGGTGGGCAAGCTGGCCATCGTGGTGGCCGGCATGTTCGGCTTCGGCTACGCGCTGGTGCCCATCTACAAGCACCTGTGCGAAGCGCTGGGCATCAACGTGCTGGCCGTGGGCGAGCAGGATCGCACCCTGCGCGCCGTCAACACCCAGGTCGACACCAGCCGCACCATCACCGTCGAGTTCGACGCCAATGTGCGTGGCCCCTGGCGCTTCAAGCCGGCGCAGGCCTCGCTGCAGGTGCACCCGGGCGAGATGGCCACCGTGATGTACGAGTTCGAGAACGTGCAGGATCGCCGCATGGCGGCCCAGGCCATCCCGAGCTACGCGCCGCGCCAGGCGGCGGCGCACTTCAACAAGCTCGAGTGCTTCTGCTTCAACGAGTACACCCTCGCCCCCGGCGAGAAGAAGCAGTGGCCAGTGGTCTTCGTGATCGACCCCAAGCTGTCCAGGGACGTGAGCACGATCACGCTGTCCTACACCTTCTTCGAGGTCGGCAGCAAGACGCCGCCCGCGCCGACGGCCGCCCGCAAGACCGCCACCGGGGAGACCGGCGCATGAGCCAGCCCACCGTCCAGCAGGGCTCCGTGTGGGCCACGGTCAAGGCCGTGGCCTGGTCCTTCCTCGGCGTGCGCAAGGGCAGCGGTTTCCAGGAGGACATCGGCCGCCTCAAGCCTTACCACGTCATCGCGGTGGGCTTGGTCGGCGGCATCCTCTTCGTATTGTTTTTGATTGGATTGGTGAACTGGATCGTGACCCCCTGAGGTCCGGTCCGGAACTGAGCATTTAAGAGAACCAGAACCGGAAGGAATGGAGTAAACATGAGTTCTACGACCCACGGTGGCACCCCGTACTACTACGTGCCCGGTCCGTCCCGTCATCCCGTGATGGCGTCGATCGGCCTGTTCTTTGTCATCCTGGGCGCCGGCCAGTGGATCAACGGTTCCGGCTGGGGCAAGTACTCCCTGCTGCTCGGCCTGGTCTGGTGGCTGGTGGTGCTCTACCAGTGGTTCCGCGAGTCCATCGCCGAGAGCGAAGGTGGCCAGTACGGTCACAAGATCGACATCTCCTACCGCTGGAGCATGACCTGGTTCATCTTCTCCGAAGTCATGTTCTTCGGTGCCTTCTTCACCGCCCTGTGGTGGGCCCGCGCCCACTCCGTGCCCGCCCTGGGCAGCCTGGAGAACGCGCTGCTGTGGCCTGACTTCAAGGCCGTGTGGCCCAGCGTCGTCGCCGGTGCCACCGCCTCGCCGGCCGGCATCGTCGAGCCTTTCCAGACCATGGGCCCTTTCTGGCTGCCCACGATCAACACCGCCCTGCTGCTGACCTCGGGCGTGACGCTGACCATCGCCCACCACGCCCTGCGTGACGGCAACCGCGGCAAGACCATCGCCTTCATGTGGATGACCGTGCTGCTGGGCCTGATCTTCCTGTTCGTGCAGGGCTACGAGTACATGCACGCCTACCGCGACCTGAACCTCAAGCTCAGCTCGGGCGTGTTCGGCTCCACCTTCTTCATGCTGACCGGTTTCCACGGCTTCCACGTGTTCGTCGGCATGCTGATGCTGTTCTTCATCACCCTGCGCCTGCAGAAGGGCCACTTCACCAAGGAGCGTCATTTCGGTTTCGAAGGCGCCGCCTGGTACTGGCACTTCGTGGACGTGGTCTGGCTGGGCCTGTACATCCTCGTCTACTGGATGTAATCGGGGCGGCTACTGCGCGGGCTTGATCCGTCGTTACGGGACCCGTCGGAAAATCCTCACGTACCTTGAAGTACGTTCCGGTTTCCCGCCACCCGCGCCTCGGCTGAAGCCCGCTCGCTACGCCGCTTGGGGCGTACGAGCCGACAAAAACAAAAGCCGCTCGACGCGGCTTTTGTTTTTGTTTGAGGTGTGTCGCGCTCACTGGCCCGGCTGGATGCCGGTGGGCTGGATGTAGCCGAAGTGCCAGGCCAGCAGGATGCACAGGAAGATCAGGACGGAAAAGCCGACGCGGAAGGCGAGGGCGCGTGCCATGTGGCTGGTCTTGGGCTTGCCGTCCCGGCCGTCGCGCAGCATGAAGAACAGGGCCGAGCCCAGGCTGGCGATGATGGCCAGGAAGGCCAGGGCAACGAGGTATTTCATGGACCGGATTATCGCGTGAGTGAACGCAGCCGCTTCTGGGTGGTGACGCTGGCGGCCGTGCTGGGCATGGCCGTCACGGCCGCGCTCGGGCGCTGGCAGCTCGGTCGCGCCGCCGAGAAGGAGGCGCTGCAGGCGGCCATCGAGGCGCGCGGTCGCGAGCCCGTGCTCGACGCGCGCAGCCTGGCCGTGCCACAGACCGACGCGGCGCTGCTGCATCGCCGCGTGCAGGCGCGCGGCGTCTGGGTGGCCGAGCGCACCGTCTTCCTCGACAACCGGCAGATGAACGGGCGCCCGGGCTTCTTTGTCGTGACGCCGTTGCGCCTGGAGGAGGGGGGCGGTGTGCTGCTCGTGCAGCGTGGCTGGGTGCCGCGCAACTTCGAGGACCGCACGCGCGTGCCGGCCATCGAGACCACCCCGGGGCCTGTCGAACTGCAGGGGCGTGTGGCCCCAGCGCCTGCACGGCTGTACGAGATGGGAGCGGTCGAGACGGGAGCGATCCGGCAAAATCTCGATCTGGCGCAGTTCCGTCTGGAAACCGGCCTGCCGCTGGCCGGGCTGACCCAGCAGCAGACCGG
The DNA here is from genome assembly GCA_038112835.1 of Curvibacter sp. GTDB lineage: Bacteria > Pseudomonadota > Gammaproteobacteria > Burkholderiales > Burkholderiaceae_C > Hylemonella. The sequence continues at coordinate 6,562 of JAYNNS010000079.1, forward strand.
GGCTGCGTCCGAGGGCCTGCTGCGCGAATGGCCGCCGATCAACACCGGCGTCGACAAGCACTACGGTTACGCATTTCAATGGTTCGGGCTCTGTGCCCTGATGGCGATACTTTATGTCTGGTTCCAAATTGTCCCAAGGCTCCGTGCCCGCAAGCCCTGAAGCCGCGCAGGACCATGTGCTCGGGCTCACCGTGCACAGCCTGCCCGAGCCGGGCCAGGTCCTGGCCGAGGACGCGGCGCGCACGCGTGCCGGACGCTGGAAGATGATCGCCCTGCTGCTGGTCTGCGCGGCACCGGTCATTGCCTCCTACTTCACCTACTACGTGATCCGGCCCGAAAGCCGGCGCAGCTACGGCGAGCTGATCGAGCCCCAGCGTCCGCTGCCCGAGCTGCTGGCGCTGGACCTCGAAGGCAGCACGCACGGCCTGCCCGAGCTCAAGGGCCAGTGGCTGCTGCTCAGTGTGGGCAGCGCCGCTTGCGCCGAGGGCTGCCAGCAGCAGCTCTATTTCCAGCGCCAGCTGCGCGAGCTCATGGGGCGCGAGAAGGAGCGTGTGGACCGCGTCTGGCTGGTCCAGGACACGCTGCCCGTGGCCGACACGCTGCAGGGCGCGCTGCAAGGCGCCACGGTGCGGCGCGTGCCGGCCGAGGAGCTGGCGCGCTGGCTCGTGCCGGCCCCAGGCCAGGGCCTGGAGGACCATCTCTACGTGGTCGATCCCATGGGCAACTGGATGATGCGCTTTCCTGCCCACATGAATGTCGAGACCGCGGCCAAGGCCAAGCGCGACCTCGAGCGCCTGCTGCGCGCCTCCTCCTCCTGGGACCAGCCCGGACGCTGAACATGGACACGCAAGCCCTCTACGATCTGAGCCCGGCCCTGCGCCTGATGGGCATGGGCCTGGTGCTGGCCGCCGGGCCGCTGGCCTGGGTCTGGTTGCGCAAGCGCCAGGCCAGCACCGCGCGCCGCCTGCAGGCACTCACCCTGCTCACGCTCTTTCTCACCTTCGACCTCGTGCTTTTCGGCTCCTTCACCCGCCTGACCGATTCCGGCCTGGGCTGCCCCGACTGGCCCGGCTGCTACGGCAAGGCCAGCCCGGTGGGGGCGCGTGCCGAGATCAGCGCCGCGCAGCAGGCCATGCCCACCGGCCCGGTGACGCACGGCAAGGCCTGGGTCGAGATGATCCACCGCTACCTGGCCACGGGCGTGGGCGTGCTCATCCTCGTGCTGGCCATCGCCACTTGGTTCGAGCATGCGCGACAGCGCCGCCAGGCAGGCGCCGTCGCCGTGCCCAGTCCCTGGTGGGCCACGCTTACCCTGGTCTGGGTCTGTGTGCAGGGCGCCTTCGGCGCGCTCACGGTCACCATGAAGCTCTTCCCCGCCATCGTCACCCTGCACCTGCTGGGCGGCCTGCTGCTGCTGGCTCTGCTGGCCTTGCAGGCGGTGCGTTATGCGCAGCTGCACGACGCCTCCGCCACCCGTCCGCTGCCCCAGGGCCTGCGCACGCTGATGTGGGTGGCGCTGGCCCTGCTGACGCTGCAGATCGCGCTGGGCGGCTGGGTCAGCACCAACTACGCCGTGCTGGCCTGCACCGAATTCCCCACCTGCCAGGGCAGCTGGTGGCCCGAGATGAATTTCGCCCAGGGCTTCGAGCTCTGGCGCGAGCTCGGTCTGACGGCGGCGGGGGAGCACATCAGCTTCGCCGCGCTGACCGCCATCCACTACGTGCACCGTCTCGCGGCCTATGCGGTCATCGCCGTCTTCCTCGTGCTGGCCTGGCGCCTGCGCGGCCTGCCCGCCTGGCATGGGCCGGCGCGCTGGATGGCGGGCCTGCTGCTGCTGCAGTTCCTCACCGGCCTGAGCAATGTGGTGCTGGACTGGCCGCTGCTGGCCGCCGTGCTGCACACGGGCGGCGCAGCCGCCCTGGTGGTGGTGCTGACCTGGTCGCTGGCAGGCAGCAAGACCCGCCGCGTCACGGTCCGCACACCTGCCCCTCGTGTGACGGGATCCGCCGTATGAGTACCCTTGTTCCCCCCTCGACCGCCTCGGTGTTCAGCCAGTTCTACGCGCTGACCAAGCCGCGCGTGGTGCAGCTCATCGTCTTCTGTGCCCTGATCGGCATGGTGCTGGCCGTGCCCGGCCTGCCCGGCTGGCCCGCGTTGCGCCTCATGCTCATCGCCTGTCTGGGTATCTGGCTGGTGGCTGGCGCGGCCGCGGCCTTCAATTGCCTGGTCGAGAAAGGCATCGATGCCAAGATGAAGCGCACCGCCTGGCGTCCCACGGCCAAGGGCGAGCTCAGCGACGGGCAGACCCTGCTGTTCTCGGTGGCGCTGTGCGCGGCCGGCTCGGCGTTGCTGTATGTCTGGGTCAACCCGCTGACCATGTGGCTGACCTTCGCCACCTTCGTCGGCTATGCCGTGATCTACACCGTCATCCTCAAGCCGCTGACGCCGCAGAACATCGTGATCGGCGGGGCCTCGGGCGCCATGCCGCCGGTGCTGGGCTGGGCCGCCATGACCAACCACGTCGGTCCCGAGGCGCTGATCCTCTTCCTCATCATCTTCCTGTGGACACCGCCGCATTTCTGGGCCCTGGCCCTGTACCGCGTCGAGGACTACCGCAAGTCCGGCCTGCCCATGCTGCCGGTCACGCACGGCAACGCCTTCACGCGCCTGCAGATCCTGCTCTACACCCTGGTGCTGTTCGCGGCCTGCCTGATGCCCTTCGCCTACGGCATGAGCTCCTGGCTCTACCTCGTGACGGCCGTGGTGCTCAGCATCGGTTTCTTCGCCTACGCCTTCCAGCTCTGGCGCAGCTACTCCGACGAGCTGGCGCGCCGCACCTTCCGCTTCTCGCTCATCCACCTCAGCGTGCTGTTCGCCGCACTGCTGCTCGACCACTATTTGCTCTGAGGCCCGCCATGCATACACGCCGCCTGCTCCGTTCCACCGCGCTCGCCCTGCTGGCGGGTGGTGCCCTGCTGCTGGGCGCCTGCTCCGAGGGCGGCAAGGCCGGCTTCAACGCCATCGACGTCACGGGCGCCGACTACGCCAAGGACTTCGCGCTGACCGACCACCATGGCCAGGCACGCACGCTCAAGGACTTCCAGGGCAAGATCGTGGTGATGTTCTTCGGCTACACCCATTGCCCGGATGTCTGCCCCACCTCCCTGACCGAGCTCGCGGCCGTCAAGAAGCTGCTGGGCCCCGACGGGGAGAAGGTACAAGGCCTGTTCGTCACTGTGGACCCCGAACGCGATACGCCCGAGATCATGAAGGCCTACATGGCGAACTTCGACCCGAGCTTCCTGGCGCTGTATGCCGCCGATGCGGACAAGCTGGCCGCGCTGGCCAAGGACTACAAGGTCTATTACAAGAAGGTCGCCGGCAAGACGCCGACGAGCTACACCATGGACCACTCGGCCGGCATGTACATCTACGACACCCAGGGTCGCCTGCGCCTGTACTCGCGCTACGGCAGTGGCGCCGGCGCGCTGGCCGACGACATCCGCCTGCTGCTCAAGTCCTGAGTCGTGGGGGCGCAGTCTGCGGCCCGCGACTTATTCGATCTTGATACCGCGCTCGGCAATGATCTTGCCCATGGCGGTGGTGTCCGCAGCGATGCGGCGGGCCAACGCTTCCGAGCTGCCGCCAGCCACTTGCCAGCCCTGCTGGTACAGGCGCTGACGCACCTCGGGGCTGCGCGCGATCTCGCTCAGCAGGGCCGAAAGCCGGGCAATCACGGGCTTGGGCAGCGAGGCCGGGCCGGCCACCGCGTTCCAGATCTCCAGATGGAAGTCTTTCACGCCGGCCTCGGACAGGCTGGGGA
>JAYNNS010000080.1:0-10209 GCA_038112835.1 Curvibacter sp.
CTGAATGACAAACTCGACAGCCTGCGCATTGGCATCCCCAAGGAGTTCTTCGGCGCCGGCCTAGCCGCCGACGTGCGCGCCGCCATCGACGCGGCCCTCAAGGAATACGAGAAGCTCGGCGCGAAACTGGTCGAGATCTCGCTCCCGCGTACCGAGCTCGCCATTCCCGTCTACTACATCATCGCCCCGGCCGAGGCCAGCTCCAACCTGTCGCGCTTCGACGGCGTGAAGTTCGGCCACCGCGCCGACCAGTACACCGACCTGCTCGACATGTACAAGAAGACCCGTGCCGAGGGCTTCGGCGACGAGGTCAAGCGCCGCATCATGGTCGGCACCTATGTGCTGAGCCACGGCTACTACGATGCCTACTACCTGCAGGCGCAGAAGATCCGCAAGCTGATCGCCGACGACTTCCAGCAGGCCTTTCAGCACTGCGACCTGATCGCCGGCCCCGTGGCACCCACGGTGGCCTGGAAGCTCGGCGACAAGAGCGAGGACCCGGTGGCAGCGTATCTCGCCGACATCTACACCCTGCCCGCCTCGCTGGCCGGCCTGCCCGGCATGAGTCTGCCGGTGGGCTTCGGTGACCGCCACATGCCGGTGGGCCTGCAGCTGGTCGGCAACTACCTGCAGGAAGGCCGGCTGCTCAACGCCGCCCATCGCTACCAGCAGGTGACCGACTTCCACCTCCGCACCCCGGGAGGATACCTATGAGCCCCCACGTTCATCACTTCGTGTATTCACTGCCCCCCGAGGGGGCTGGCCTCCCTTGGGGCGGCCCTGCGGGAGTCCGGACATGACCACCAAACTCGTCCAGGGCTACGAAGTCGTGATCGGCTTCGAGACCCACGCCCAGCTCTCCACCGCGAGCAAGATCTTCAGCCGCGCGCCCACGGCCTTCGGCGCCGAGCCCAACACCCAGGCCTGCGCCGTGGACCTGGCCCTGCCCGGCACGCTGCCGGTGATGAACGTGGGCGCGGTCGAGCGCGCCATCCGCTTCGGCCTGGCCATCGGCAGCACCATCGCGCCGCGCAGCATCTTCGCGCGCAAGAACTACTTCTACCCCGACCTGCCCAAGGGCTACCAGATCAGCCAGTTCGAGATCCCGGTGGTACAGGGCGGCGAGGTGAGCTTCTACCTCGAGGAAGGCCAGCAGACCGTGCGCAAGACGGTCCGGCTCGTGCGCGCCCATCTGGAGGAGGACGCGGGCAAGTCGCTGCACGAGGACTTCGTCGGCCAGAGCGGCATCGACCTCAACCGCGCGGGCACCCCGCTGCTGGAGATCGTGACCGAGCCGGATATCCGTTCGAGTGAAGAAGCCGTGGCCTACGCCAGGGAACTGCACAAGATCGTGACCTGGATCGGCATCTGTGACGGCAATATGCAGGAAGGGAGCTTCCGCTGCGACGCCAACGTCTCGGTGCGCAAGCCCGGGGCCCCGCTGGGCACGCGGCGCGAGATCAAGAACCTCAACAGCTTCAAGTTCATGCAGCAGGCCATCGACTTCGAGGTGCGCTGGCAGATCGAGCAGATCGAGGACGGCCACGCCATCCAGCAGGCCACCGTGCTCTTCGATCCCGACACGGGCGAGACCCGCGCCATGCGGACCAAGGAAGACGCGGCCGACTACCGCTACTTCCCCGACCCGGACCTGCCGCCGCTGGTGATCGCACCCGAGTGGATCGAACGCGTGAAGGCCGGCCTGCCCGAGTTGCCGCGCGCCATGGCGGCGCGTTTCGTCGCGGACTACGGCCTGCCCGAGTACGACGCCACCACGCTCACGCAGAGCAAGGCCATGGCGGCCTACTTCGAAGCCGTGACCCAGGCCTGCAAGCAGCCCAAGCTGGCCAGCAACTGGATCATGGGCGAGGTCTCGCGCCGCCTCAATGCCGACGAGATCGGCATCGAGCAGGCACCCGTGAGCGCCGCGCAGCTCGCGGCGCTCATCAGCCGCATCGCCGACGGCACCATCTCCAACAACGCCGGCAAACAGGTCTTCGACGCGCTCTGGACCGGTGAAGGTCAGGACGTGGACGCCGTCATCGAAGCCAAAGGGCTGAAGCAGATGAACGACTCCGGCGCGCTGGAGAAGATCATCGACGAGGTCATTGCCGCCAACCCCGACAACGTGGCCCAGTTCAAGGCCGGCAAGGACAAGGCCTTCAACGCGCTCGTGGGTCAGGTCATGAAGGCGAGCAAGGGCAAGGCCAACCCGCAGCAGGTCAACGACCTGCTGCGCAGCAAGCTGGGCTGATTCGCAAGCCAGGCGTCGTCTAGTTGGCCGGCGCGCCGACCTGGGCCCAGAGCGGCTGCAGGCGCTGCAGCTCCTCGTCGAAACGGGCATTGACGCGCACGATCTCGGCATTCTGGTCGGCGATGAAGCGCTCCTGCACGGCCAGGCTCTTCTCGTTGTCGTCGGCCAGGCGGCGCAGCGAAGGCGGCACCTTGCTCGGATCCTTGACATAGAACTCGAGCTCGGTGTCGAGCTCCTTGCGCTGGCGCTGCAATTCCTTGACGCGGTTGAGCGCCGCCTGGCGCACCACGCTGATCTGGGCCAGGGCCTCGGCACGCTCCTTGTCATGCGTGGCACGGTTGGGATAGCGCACCAGCAGGGCACGCTCGCGCCGGCGCTCCTCGGCCTGGCGCGCGCGCTCCTCGGCCTCGCGCCGCTGGCGGGCCTCCTGCACGGCGCGCTCGGGGCCGGTCAGCGTGGGGGGGATCACGGCACGCACGGTGCCGCTGGGGTTGAGCAGCAGCTGCTCGCGGTCGGCGCACTCACGGATGGGGCGGTCGGAGGTGAGCTTGCGTCCCTGGGCGTCGGTGCAGGTGTAGATACCGCCGGGCACGGCCTGGGCCAGCGCCTGCAGACCCCAACTCCCCAGCAGCCCCGCCGTCAGCACCACTCCCACCAGACGCATCATCTCAAGTGTCCTGCACACCGTAACGTTGTCGATAAGCCAGCACACGCGCATGATCGGTCGCCAGACCGTCCCGGCTGTGCTGCTCCAGATACTGCAATAAATCGGCCAGTTTCGCAATCGCGGCCACCTGCAATCCCAGGCGATTGCGTACGTATTGCACGGCGCTGTAGGGAACGTCCTGGCCGTTTTCGGTCGCCATCTCCTGCCGGTCCAAGGCAATCACCACGCCGTGCGGCTTCGCACCGGCCGCCTCGATCAGGGCGATGGACTCGCGCGCGGCGGTGCCGGCGGACATGACATCGTCGACGATGAGCACCCGGCCCTTGAGCGGTGCGCCGACCAGGGTGCCGCCCTCGCCGTGGTCCTTGGCTTCCTTGCGGTTGTAGGCGAAGGGCACGTTGCGCCCGCGCCGCGCCAGCTCCACGGCGAGCGCCGCGCCCAGGGGGATGCCCTTGTAGGCGGGGCCGAAGATCATGTCGAACTCCAGCCCGCACTCGATCACGCGACGGGCATAGAATTCGGCCAGCCGGCCCAGCCGGGCGCCGTCGTCGAAGAGACCGGCGTTGAAGAAATACGGGGACAGCCGGCCGGCCTTGGTCTTGAATTCGCCGAAGCGCAGCACGCCGCACTCGACCGCGAAGGCCACGAAATCCTGGGCCAGGCTGTCCTGCCCCGCCACACCACCTGCCGTACCGCCTGCCATGGGAAAGTCCTTGTTCAAACTCGTCAGCCTCAACCTCAACGGCATCCGTTCAGCCACCAGCAAGGGGCTGGAGGCCTGGATCGAGCAGACGCGGCCCGATTGTATGGGCGTGCAGGAGGTCAAGGCCCAGGCGCCGGACGTGGCGGGCAAGTTCGAGACGCTCGCCGGCCTCAGGGGCCACTTCCAGTTCGCGCAGAAGAAGGGCTATTCCGGCGTGGGGGTCTACACCCGGCACGAGCCCAGCGAGGTGGTGATCGGCTTTGACGGCGGCGAGTTCGACGCCGAAGGCCGTTATGTCGAACTGCGCTTCGACACACCGCAGCGCAGGCTCTCGCTCATCAGCTGCTACTTCCCCAGCGGCTCCTCGGGCGAGGACCGCCAGGCCGCCAAGTACCGCTTCCTCGACCGGATGTACCCGCACCTGCAGGCGCTCAAGAGCCGGCGCGAGTTCATCCTCTGCGGCGACGTGAACATCGCGCACCAGGAGAAGGACCTCAAGAACTGGAAGGGCAACCTCAAGAACTCGGGCTTCCTGCCCGAGGAGCGCGCCTGGATGACGAAGCTGCTCGGCGAGGGCGGCCTGGTCGACGTCTACCGCCAGCTCGAACCCGAGGCCACCGACGCGGCCTACACTTGGTGGAGCAACCGTGGCCAGGCCTATGCCAAGAACGTGGGCTGGCGCATCGACTACCAGCTGGCCACGCCGGCGCTGGCCGCGCTGGCGCGCGGAGTATCCATCTACAAGGGCGAGAAGTTCAGCGACCACGCGCCGCTGTGCATCGACTACGAGCTCGGCCTCTGAGCCGGCCGGCTCCGCGGCTGCTCAGTGCCGCGCGCGCAGCTTCTCGTGGATGCGCCGGGTGGTGCGCCACACGCCCCAGAGCACCAGCGGGATCAGCGCCCCGGTGGCGATCTCCACGTTCAGCGGCACACCGGCGGCCTTGACGGCCTTGACCGCGTAGAGCAGCAGGCTGACCACGTAGTAGGAGATGGCCGCGATCGACAGGCCCTCCACCGTGGTCTGCAGGCGCAGCTGCAGTTCCTGCCCGCGCGTGAGCTTTTCCAGCAGCAGCTGGTTCTGCGCCTCGGTGGCGATGTCCACCCGCGTGCGCAGCAGGGCGCTGGTGCGGGCCACGCGCTCGGACAGCGAGGCCAGACGCTGGGCCGTGGCCGCCACCGTGGCCATGGCCGGCGACAGGCGGCGCTGCATGAACTCCCCCAGGGTCTGGGTACCGGACACCGGCTGCTCGCGCAGCTCGGCCAGGCGCTGGCTCACCAGGGTGTCGTAGGCGCGCGTGGCCGCGAAACGGTAGTCGTGCTCGGCGGTGGCGCGCTCGATGCGCGCGGCCAGCGCGACCAGGGTGTCCAGCAGCTGCTGCTCGGACGCCGATTTGTTCTCCAGCTGCGCGGTGATGTCGGCCAGGCGACCCTCGGCCTCGCCCAGCATGGCCCCCAGGCCCTTGGCCACGGGCAGGCCGCGCAGGGCCATCAGGCGGTAGGTTTCCAGTTCCAGCAGGCGCTGCGAGATGCGGCCGGCGCGCGTCTCGGTGGTGGCCGGCGGAGCCAGGACCAGGATGCGCTCGAAGCCGTCCTCGCGCAGCTGGAAGTCGGTCACGGCCCAGGAGTGGCCGTTATTGCCCATGACGGAGGCCACCACGGTGCGGTCCCCGAACCAGCGCCGCGCCTGGGCCATGGTGGAGTCGGACGTGCCGAGCTCGCCGTGCGTCATGGCGAGCTGGATGGCCGCGATGGTGCGGCCCGGGATGTCGCGCAGCCAGCCGGGCGCTACCACGAGCTCACCCGTCAGGTCCGGGTCCCTGGCACCCAGCGCGGCCTGCGCGGGCAGGGGCTGGACGATGGAGTAGCGCGTGAACTCGGTGTGGCGCTCCCACTTGACGGTGTAGCCCTCGAAGCGCAGGCGCAGGAAATTGCCCTGCAGCTGGTCGGGGGTCAGGCCCTGCTGGCCCGGCAGGCGGCGCAGGTGCTCGCACTCCTGCTCGCGGCTGATGCCCTCGTTGAGCACGGCCACATAGATGACCAGGGCCGGCAGGCGGATGCGCGCGGGCGGACGGGCGTGGACCTCGTTGTGCAGCAGGGCACGTTGCGCGTCATCGGCGGGCAGCAGGCGGGCGGTTTCGGCAGTCGGGCTCATGCGCCCCATTGTGCCGCCAATGCCTCATGCCCCGCCGCCGCGGGCCGTGCACAATCCGGCCTTCCCTCCCCTCCACTGCGATTTGCCCGGCCATGCTCCAGCACCTGACCGTCCCCGTCACCGCCTTCGAACAGAACTGCTCCATCGTCTGGTGCGACGAAACCATGGAGGCCGCCGTGATCGACCCGGGCGGCGACCTGCCGCGCATCACGGCCGAAGCCGCGCGCCTGGGTGTCGCGCTCAAGGCCATCTGGCTGACCCACGCCCACATCGACCACGCCGGCGGCACGGCCGAACTGGCCCGCCAGCTCGACCTGCCCATCATCGGCCCGCACCCGGGTGACCAGTTCTGGATCGACCAGCTGGCCGAGCAGAGCCGCATGTTCCGTTTCCCGCAGTCCGAACGGTTCACGCCTACCCGCTGGCTGCAGGACGGTGATACCGTCAACATCGGCCGCTGCACCCTGAACGTGCGCCACTGCCCGGGCCACACGCCGGGCCACGTGGTCTTCCACTCGCCCGAAGCCCAGCGTGCCTTTGTCGGCGACGTGCTCTTCGCCGGCTCCATCGGTCGCACCGACTTCCCCCAGGGCAACCACGCCGACCTGATCCGCAGCATCACCGAACGTCTGTGGCCCATGGGCAACGACACGGTCTTCATCCCCGGCCACGGCCCCGAAAGCACCTTCGGCCGGGAACGCCAGACCAATCCTTTTGTGGGCGGAACGTAAGCGCACGCTACTGTTTTTCCGGACATGCTGTGGGGCAACACAGAAACCAAGGATTGCACTGGAGTAAATCCCGGAACTGCCGAGGTTTCCGAATAATCAATGTCCGTGTTGAATTCGAGGAACTGTCATGTTGTCCCTGCGCGCCCGTCGGCTCGCGCTGGCCACCCTGTCCCTGGTGGCCACGCTGGCGACGGCTCAATCCCTGACCCCGCATCCCGGCTCGCAAGGCCTGGGTTCCGGCCTGTCATGGAATCTGCGCAGCAACTACCAGCCGGGTCTCAAGTGGGCCGCGTCTGAGCCGCGCCTCGAAGCCGCGACCTGGCCCGACCGTGCACGCACCAGCCTCTACGCCGACTGGTTCCCGTTCGCCGGCCACAGCTTCCGCTTCGTCGGGGGGCTGACCCTCAACGACACCTGGAGCAGCCCGCTGGGCAACGGCCAGGGCCAGCTGGGCGGCTACAACCTGCAGGGCGGCGCCTATCCCTTCCAGCTGCGCCCCCGGACCACCACCTACCTGGGCGTGGGCTACGGCTCGCACGGCTGGGTCGGCAAGGGCCTGGGTTTCTATGCCGACATGGGGGTGTCCCTGGGCTCGACGGCCGAACTCGACAGCGGTCTGGGCGGCCTGCCCGCGGCGGGCCCGGAGGGCTGGCGCACCCAGAACAACGGCTGGCTGGGCTTTCGCTACCTGCCCAGCGTCTCGCTGGGCCTGATCTACCGCTACTGAGCCCGCGCCCTGCGGGCCCGCTCGTACAGCGGGAGCACCTTGGGCAGGTTCTGCTCGATCTCGGCAATGCGCGTCTTGCCCGCCGGGTGGGTGGACAGCCACTGCGGCGGCGCGCCCTGGCTGGCCGCACCCATCTTCTGCCACAGCGTCACGCCGGCGCGCGGGTCGTAGCCGGCGCGGGCGGCCAGCTCCATGCCCACCAGATCGGCTTCGGTCTCGTCGCTGCGGCTGAAGCTCAGCACGGCCAGGTTGGCGCCACCACGCGCCACGCCGTCCGTCAGCCGCGGGTCGATGCCCAGCCAGGCCGAGAGCACGGCGCCCCCGAGCCGCGCGACGCCTTCGGTCACCGCGCCCTTGCCCATGCGTTCGCGCGCGTGCTCGCGCAGGGCGTGTGCGATCTCGTGGCCCATGACCATGGCCACCTCGTCGTCCGTCAGTTGCAGCTGGTCCAGGATGCCGGTGTAGAAGGCGATCTTGCCGCCGGGCATGCAGTAGGCATTGATCTGCTTCGAGCCGATCAGGTTGACCTCCCACTGCCAGTCCCTGGCGCGCGGGTTCCAGGCCAGGGCATGCGGGATGATGCGCTGGGCGATGGCGCGCAGGCGCCTGAGCTGGGGGTGGTCGGGCGGTGCCAGCGCGCGCTTTTCGGCCGCCTGGGCCAGCTGCTGGCGGTACTGCTGCAAGGCCATGCGCTCGACCTGCTCGGCCGGCGCCAGCTTGGTGAAGGCCGAGTTCCGGCCCACGTCCACGCCCTCGCGCGGTTCGGGCGCAGCCTGCCCCGGCCCGGCGAACAGCAAGGCCGAAACGAAGAGTGAACCGAGTCGGTGCAGCAAGGTCATGGTCTGCGGGATCATGCCGGAAGCAACGCTTATGATGCCCGCCATGTCCTCAAGTGCGCCCGAAAGCCCCCAAGTCAAGCCGTCCTGGGGCGCCACCCTGCGGGTCTATCTGGAGCCCGCCACCCTGCGCATGCTGGCCCTGGGCTTTGCCGCCGGCCTGCCCCTGCTGCTGGTGCTGGGCACACTGAGCTTTCGCCTGCGCGAGGCCGGCGTGGACCGTGGCACCATCGGCGAGCTGAGCTGGGTGGGCCTGGCCTACGGATTCAAATGGGCCTGGGCACCGCTGGTGGACCGGCTGCCGCTGCCGCTGCTGCATGGCTGGCTGGGCCGGCGCCGCAGCTGGCTGCTGCTGTCGCAGTGCGCCGTCATGGCCGGGCTGGCCGGCATGGCGCTGGCCAATCCGCAGCAGGGCCTGGCCACCGTGGTCTGGTGCGCGCTGCTCGTGGCCTTCGCCTCGGCCACGCAGGACATCGCGCTGGACGCCTACCGCATCGAGTCGGCCGGCAGCGAGCGCCAGGCGGCGCTGGCCGCGGCCTACCAGACGGGCTACCGCGTGGCCATGATCTGGGCCGGTGCCGGCGTGCTCTGGCTGGCGGCCCGTGCTGAAGCGCAGGCCACGGGCTACCAGAACGCCGCCTGGACCACGGCCTACCTCGTCATGGCCGCCAGCATGCTGCCCGGCGTGCTCACCGTGCTGCTCTCGCCCGAGCCAGCGCGGCGCGTGCTGCCACCGGCGCGCAACGCAGCCGAGTGGCTGCAGGGCGCGCTGGTCGAGCCCTTTGCCGACTTCCTGCGCCGCTACCAGTGGCAGGCCGCGCTCATCCTCGCGCTGATCGCGGTCTACCGCATCAGCGACGTGGTCATGGGCATCATGGCCAATCCCTTTTACGTGGACATGGGCTACAGCAAGGACGAGGTGGCCGCCGTGACCAAGGTCTACGGCGTCATCATGACGCTGGTGGGCGCCTTCGTGGGCGGCGTGCTGGCCCTGCGCCTGGGCGTGATGCGCGTGCTCATGCTCGGTGCCGTGCTCAGCGCCGCGAGCAACCTGCTGTTCGCCTGGCTAGCCGGCCACGGCCACGATGTGCACGCGCTGATCTTCGTGATCTCGGCCGACAACCTCTCCAGCGGCATCGCCTCGGCGGCCTTCATCGCCTACCTCTCGAGCCTGACCAACATCAGCTACTCGGCCACGCAGTACGCGCTGTTCAGTTCCATGATGCTGCTCGCGCCCAAGTTCATCGCGGGCTTCTCCGGCCATTACGTGGACGCCTACGGCTACAGCCAGTTCTTCGTCTCCACCGCCCTGCTGGGCCTGCCCGTGCTGCTGCTGGTGGCGCTGGCCGCGCGCGCCCGGCAGGCGCGGCCCTGAGCCGCGGTTTACCTTTCTTTACGGTGGCGACAAGGCCGGCTGACGGCCCGTGCGCATCATGGCGGCATGAACGATAGACTTGCCGAGATGAACCCGCCCCTGCTGATGATCGAGGACGACACCCGCCTGGCCGCCATGGTCAGCGACTACCTCGGGCAGTCCGGCTACAGCGTGCAGGTGTGCGGTACCGGCGCCGAGGGCCTGGCCCGACTGGAAACCGCCCACCCGCCGCCCCAGCTGCTCATCCTCGACCTCATGCTGCCCGACATGGACGGGCTGGAGATCTGCCGCCGCATCCGCGCCCTGCCCTCGGCCCTGGCGCAGACCCCGGTGCTCATGCTCACGGCCAAGGGCGATCCCATGGACCGCGTGATCGGACTGGAGATCGGCGCCGACGACTACCTGGCCAAGCCCTTCGAGCCGCGCGAGCTGCTGGCGCGCATCCGCGCCGTGCTGCGCCGGCGCAGCGGCAACGGCGTCGCCCCCAGCAACCAGCTGCGCTTCGGCTCGCTGGCCATCGACCGCGACGCGCGCAGCGTCCATGTCAACGGCCAGGCCTGCGAGCTGACCTCCTACCAGTTCGACCTGCTGGTCACGCTGGCCGAACGCGCCGGGCGCGTGCTCACGCGCGACCAGATCATGGAGGCCGTGCGCGGCCGCGAGCTGGAAGCCTTCGACCGCTCGATCGACGTGCACATGGGCCGCATCCGCGCCGCCATCGAGGCCGACCCCAAGAACCCCAAGCGCATCCTGACGGTGCGCGG
>JAYNNS010000081.1:0-10161 GCA_038112835.1 Curvibacter sp.
CCCCACCTCCTTGTCGCCCGGCTTGCCCAGCGACTCCAGGCTGCTGGCGCCAGCGGCATCGGCGACGCGGTCGAACTGCAGGTGCGAGCGGTACTCGCCTGCCGGCAAATCCGCGGGCTTGCGCAGCAAGATGCGCACCGTCTGCGAACCACCGGGCGGGATGGTGACCTGGCGCGGCGAATAGCGCAGCAGCGGATCGGCAAACTGCTCCCCCGGCCCCGGCGTCTCGATGGCGATGAACTCGCCGTTCTCGCCCATGCGCCGGTTCACCAGGTTGATGCGGTAGGTCTCGGGCTCGCTGCCCGTGTTCATCAGCTCCACCGGCGCGGCACGCGGGTTCTTCGCCAGCACGATGCGGGTGGGGACCCGGGACCGGTCGGCCAGGGCGCCCTGGCCCAGCAGCAGCAGGGCCAGGGTGGCGAGCCAGCGGGCGGGCCGACAGGTCGGGTTCGGGAAGGACATGGTGTTGGATCCGGAAAAAAGCAACGCGCCCGGGCGCCTCAGTTGTATTGCACGGTCACGTTGAAGCTGCCGCTGTAGTTGCCCGGTGTCTGGTTGGCCCCCACGCTGAGCGTGGCCCCCACGTTCAGCACCTGGGAGCCTCCCGCCGACAAGGTACCCGTGGCATGCGGAAAGCTGACGAAGCCGTTCAGCGCCATGGTCTGGCTGCCGCTGCTCAGGCTCACCGTGCCGTCGGGCGGCAGGGTGATGGCATAGGTGGCGCTGGCCGTGCCGCTGACCAGGAACTGCGCGGCCGAAGCCGTGGCGCCCTGGCCCACCAGCACCACTCCGCCCGTCTTGCTGCGCGCGCCGCTGGTACCCACCACCACCGTGCCGCCGCTGCCGGCCACGAAGCTGCCGAAGCTCAGCGCGCCGGTGCTGGCGATGCTCTGCGCCTGCGCCGCAGCAGCGCCCAGCGCCCCCAGCAGCAGGAGCCAGGCCCGCAGGCCCGGCTGGAAGGTGTGAAACCCGCTCAATTGAAGGCCACCGTGACGTTGTAGCTGCCCGTGCTGCCCGCAGGCGGCGCCAGCGAGGTGGAGGCCGCCAGACCGCTGCCCAGGGTGCCGTCGCCGGCGCCCAGAGGCGTCGAGCCACCGCCTCCAGCGCCACCCGTGCCCGTGGACGCGCCCGCAGACGCGGTTGTCACCGAGCCCCCGCTCTCCCCTCCGCTTGTGGCGGTGGAAGAAGACGGGGCTGGCGGTGGCGGGCTGCCGGGTGGCAGCAGCACCGCCACCCAGCCCCCGGAGGTGCTGAGGGTGGCGGGCACCACGCCCAGGGTGACCTGCACGCTCACGGATTCGACCACGGTGGCGCCCACCATGGCCGTGGCGGTGGCCGCCTCGGCCGGCAGGCGCACGGCCGCCCAGACCAGGCCCAGGCACAGCGGACCCATCCAGAGCGGGTACGCCCGCTACAGCGCGCTGGAGCGGACTGATCGGTGCGGCATCTTGGTTCGACCCATGCAGGGCCTCGCCTTAGTTGTAGGCCACCGTCACCTTAAGGGAGCCGGTGTAGGTACCAGCCGGTTGATCGGCGGCCACCGTCAACACGCCACCAGCATAAATTTTGGCGGAACCACCCGACAGCGTGCCAGTGGTCGCATCATTGCCGGCAGTCACGCCTTGCGCAGCACCAGTGCCGCTCACTGCCTCAGTGGTCCAATCAATCGACATATCGTTGGCCGACGTTCCATTCGTGAGCACAGTGGAGCTACCGGTGACGGTATCAATCGTGAAAGTGCTGTTCCCGGTACCCGTCACGGTAAACACTGCAGCGGTTCCAGAAGACGTCGTCACCAGCGTTGCACCATCCGTAGCGCTCCGCTCACTCTTAGTACTGAGCGTCACCGTGCCTGCCGTACCGCTGGCATAAAACTTTCCGAAGCTCATATCGGTATTCTTCGCCACCGAGATCGGTGTGACGACATTAGCCGTGGCCGTAGCAGTGGCGTTATCCGCCGCCCATGCCCCACCCGCCATCACCATCGCAGCCATCGCCACCACCAGCTTGCTCATCTTCGTGTTCATGTCGAACTCCTACAAAAAAATCGTGGACCCGGGGCCACACCCAACGTCGCTTGCCGGCTATCTGTTCCGATCAAGTGCGATGGACAAATTGTGAAGAACGACAGAAAAAATAAAATCGGCGAACGCTGATTCCGGCATCAGATTTTTCCGAGAGCCCCGTGCGCATGCGGGCTGGCGGCCACCTCCGGCCCGGGGCCTCACGCACAACTTTTGATCTGGCTCAAACTCGCCGGCGTGCGCCGGCCCGCCCTACTTGGCCCAGGAGACCTGCAGCTCTTCGCCCAGGGGGTGCTCGAGCGCATAGCGCACCAAGTCGGCCGTGCTCGTGAGGCCGAGCTTGCCCAGGATGTGGGCCTTGTGCGTGCTGATGGTCTTCTCGCTCAGGTAGAGGGCGCGGGCGATTTCGGTGTTGCCCTGCCCGGCCACCAGCCGTGCCAGCACCTGGCGCTCGCGCGGCGAAAGCCGCTCGTGCGGGGAGCTGTGGTCGTGACGGAACAGCAGCTGGTCGGCCATGCCGGTGTCCAGCCAGTGGCCGCCACGGCCCACGTGGCGCACGGCGTCCAGCAGCACGGCCGGGTCCGCACCCTTGGTGACGTAGCCGCGGGCTCCGGCGCGGATGGCCGACTGCACCACCGCCGGCTGGTCGTACATGCTGACGACCAGGATGGGCAGATGCGGCTGCACGGCATGCACGGCGCGGATCAGGTCGGGGCCGCGCGGCGGCGGCATGGCCATGTCGAGCAGCAGCAGGTCGCAGTCGAGGCGTTTGAGCAGGGCGAGCAGGGCGCTGCCGTCACCGGCCACGCCCACCACCTGCAGGCCCGGCGTATCGCTGAGGATGCGGGTCAGGCCGGCGCGAAACAGTAGATGGTCGTCGGCGATGACGATACGCAGGTCAGCGGCGGCCATCGCAGACGCCCCCCACGGTCTTGCCCGCCGACGTTTGCACCCGGCTGGCGAGGGCCAGGCCGGCCAGCGGCAGGCTGGCGCGCACGACGGTGCCGATGCCCGGCGTGCTGCTGATCTCGACCCGCCCGCCCACGCTGCGGGCGCGCTCACGCATGCCCGACAGCCCCAGGCTGGCCTTGTCGGTCAGGGCCGGGTCGAAGCCGCGTCCGTTGTCCTGCACACTGAGCACCAGGCGATGCGCCTCCTGCGCCAGGGTGACGACAAGCTGGCTCGCCTGGGCGTGACGCGTGACATTGGTCAGGGCCTCCTGCGCGATGCGGAAGGCCGCCGTGGCCACGTCGTCGCGGATGCGCAGGGTACGGGGAACCTGGGTGTCGAGCTTGCAGCGCAGCCCGCAACGGGCGGTGATCTCGTCGACCATGACCTCCAGGGCGGCAGGCAGGCTGACATCGAGCAGGGCCGGGCGCAGCTGGGTGCCGATGTTGCGCACCACCAGCAGGGCGTCATCAAGATGGCTCTTGATCTGCTCCAGCTCGCGCTCGACCGCCGGCGCACCGCCGGTCTGGAACAGGCGGGGCAGGAGGGAGATGTCCATGCGCAGCACGGTGAGCTGCTGGCCGAGTTCGTCGTGCACCTCCTGCGCCAGGCGCCGGCGCTCCTCGTCGCGCGCGCTCAGTTCCCGCGCATGCAACTCACGCAGCTGGTTGCGCGACTGCTGCAGACGCTGGCAGGAACGCGTCAGTTTGCGGTTCTGCAGATGCAGCTGGCGCCGGCTCAGCGCCGCCTGGGCGGTGATGCGCGTGCGCCAGTAGACCAGCAGCAGCACCAGCAGGGACAGCACGGCGCCCGTGATCAGGTAACGGTTGCGATGGGCCTGGATGGCGGACTGCAGCTGGTTCTGGGCCGCGCGCACTTCCAGGCTCAGGCCCATGCCCTCCAGCTCACGCCAAGCCAGGCCGCCCAGCGCGGGGCCAGGGGGCTGAGCGCTGGCACTGGGGAGTGGCAAGGGCAAGAGACTGGGCCAGGACAGGCTGCCCAGGGCCGCGGGCTTTGGCACTGGGGCCGGGTACTGCACGGCCGGCAGCATCAGCCGTCCCTTCTGCAATTGCGCCACGATGCGGCGATCTTCGCCCCGCAGGGTGACGAGTTCGGCAGGGCCACGGGATTGGGAGGCGTGCAGGTTGCCGATGTACTCCGGCCTGACCAGGAAGACGACCAGCCCGGTGAACTCGCCTTCGGCATCGAACAGCGGGCGGCTGCAGGGCAGGAACCAGCGGTTCTGCAGCCGGCGCGACGGGACGACCTCGCCCACATAGAGGGTGTCCGGGGCGCCCGACGCGAAATGCCTGAAGTTGGGGCGATCGCGCACATCCAGGCCCACAGCAGTCGGATAGGCACTGCTGAACTGCACTGTGCCGTATCGATCCACCACGGCCACGTCCACACTGTCCGCCAACCCCACCCGTTCGCGCCAATGTGCGGCCACCTGGGCAAAGTTCTGGGGGTCGCGCTGCCAGGCCGCCCGCAGCTCCAGCAAGGCCAGATCCAGGACGCGCAGGGTCGCGGCCAGGGCCTGGGCGCTGCTGTCGGTGTAGGACTGCAGATCGCGTTGCGCGTCCTGCTGCTCGCGCTGCAGGGCCTGACGCATGTCCACCAGCAGAACGAGCCATACCAGCGCCCACCAGAGGATGACCGCGACGGCAGACCGGTACCAAAGCTTTCTGGACCCGCGGAGATACTTTCTCATGCGATGTTTATTGCTTTATTATCATTTCTATTATTTTAAACACGAAAATCCGGAAATTTGAAGCCCCAGCCAGACAAAAGTCGGAAAAGAAGGGCTGCGGACAGATCACCCCGCTCGTTCAGGGGGCGGCAGGGCCGGCCGAAGGCGCGGACGCTCAGTCGTCCTGCGTGGCGTCCAGGCCGGGAAACAGCACCTCGGTGTAGCCGAACTGCGTGAAGTCGCGCACCCGCATGGGATAGAGCTTGCCGATCAGGTGGTCGCACTCGTGCTGCACCACACGGGCATGGAAACCATCCACCGTACGGTCGATGGGGTCGCCGAACTGATCGAAGCCCGTGTAGCGGATGCGCTGCCAGCGCGGCACCACGCCCCGCAGACCCGGCACGGAGAGGCAGCCCTCCCAGCCCAGCGCCTCTTCCTCGCCCAGCGGGATGATCACCGGATTGCACAGCACCGTGCGCGGCACGATGGGTGCCTCCGGGTAGCGCGGGTTGGGCGCACCGCTGCCGAAGATCACCACCTGCAGGTCCACGCCGATCTGCGGCGCGGCCAGGCCGGCGCCGTGGGCCGCGGCCATGGTGTCGAGCAGGTCGCTGACCAGCAGGTGCAGTTCATCGGTGTCGAAGGCGGTCACGGGCGGGGCCACGCGCAGGAGGCGCGGATCACCCATCTTGAGAATGGTGCGCACGGTCATGGCACGAAAGATACAGGATGGGAGGCCACCGCAGCGCTGGAGCCGGCACAATGGCGCCATGTCCGACGGTCCCCGCCTTCCCGACCCGGCCCCCCGCCCGCTGGGCGCCCCCCTGTCGGCCCTGGCACGCGCCGTCTACCTGGCCCTCGCCCTGCTGTTCCTGGGGCTGGGCATCCTGGGCGCCTTCCTGCCCGTCCTGCCCACCACGCCCTTCATCCTGCTCTCGGCCTGGGCCTCGGCGCGCAGCTCGCCGCGCCTGCTGCACTGGCTGGAACAGCACACCGCCTTCGGGCCCATGATCCGCGACTGGCGCCGCGGCGGCGTGGTGAGCCGCAAGGCCAAATGGCTGTCCAGCGGCTTCATGGCCGCTTCGGGGGCTTACCTGCTGTGGAGCCAGCACCCGCGCTGGGCGGCCTGGGCCGCGATCGCCTGCATGGGCAGCGTCGCGCTGTGGCTGTGGCAACGTCCGGAAAGCTTCCCGGACGAGGATCCGGACTCAGGACGCGGTTGACAGCAGCGCCCGCAGCCCGGCCTCGTCCAGCACCGGGATGCCGAGCTCGCGCGCCTTGTCCAGCTTGCTGCCGGCCTCCTCGCCCGCGACCACGTAGCTCGTCTTCTTGCTCACCGAGCCGGCCACCTTGGCGCCAGCGGCCTCCAGCATCTCCTTGGCCTCGTCGCGGCTCAGCGTGGGCAGGGTGCCCGTGAGCACGAAGGTCTGGCCGGCCAGCGGCAGCTGGGCGGCGGGGCTGGGCTCGCCCTCCTCCCAGCGCAGGCCACAGGCGCGCAGCTGCGCCACCACCTCACGGTTGTGTTCCTGGCGGAAGAAGGTGTGGATGCTCCGGGCCACGATGGGGCCCACGTCGGGCACCTGCAGCAGCTGCTCCTCGCTCGCGTCCAGGATGGCATCGAGCTTGCCGAAATGCCGCGCCAGCGCCTTGGCCGTGGCCTCGCCCACATGGCGTATGCCCAGGCCGTAGAGGAAACGCGGCAGCGTGGTCTGCTTGGACTTTTCCAGCGCGTCGACGATGTTCTGCGCCGATTTGTCGGCCATGCGCTCCAGACTGGCCAGGGCGGTGAGGCCCAGGCGGTAGAGATCGGGCAGGGTCTTGACCACAGCGCCGTCGACCAGCTGGTCTACCAGCTTGTCGCCCAGGCCCTCGATGTCCAGCGCACGCCGCTGGGCAAAGTGCAGCATGGCCTGCTTGCGCTGGGCGCTGCAAAACAGGCCCCCGGTACAGCGGTAGTCGGCCTCGTCTTCCTCGCGCACGGCGGCCGAGCCGCAGACCGGGCAGCTGCGGGGCATGGTGAAGACCTCCGCGCCGGGCTGGCGCTTCTCGGGCAGCACGGCCACCACCTCGGGGATCACGTCGCCGGCACGGCGCACGATCACCGTGTCGCCCACGCGCACGTCCTTGCGCCGGGCCTCGTCCTCGTTGTGCAGGGTGGCATTGGTCACGGTGACGCCGCCCACGAAGACCGGCGCGAGCTTGGCCACCGGGGTGAGCTTGCCCGTGCGCCCCACCTGCACCTCGATGGCCTGCACCGTGGTCAGCATCTCCTGCGCCGGGTACTTGTGCGCCACGGCCCAGCGCGGCTCGCGCGTCTTGAAGCCCAGCAGCTGCTGCAGGGCCAGCGCGTTGACCTTGTAGACCACGCCATCGATGTCGAAGGGCAGTGCGTCGCGCTGGGCGCGGATGGCCTCGTGAAAAGCCGTCAGCCCTGCCGCACCCTGCGCCACGGCGCGCTCCTCGCACACGGGCAGGCCCATGGCCTGCAGCGCGTCCAGCATCTGGGCATGGGTGGGCGGCACCGTCCAGCCCTGCACCTCGCCCAGGCCATAGGCAAAGAAGCTCAGCGGGCGCTGGGCCACCAGGGCCGGGTCGAGCTGGCGGATGGCGCCGGCCGCGGTGTTGCGCGGGTTGATGAAGGTCTTCTCGCCCTTCTCGCGCTGGCGGGTATTGAGCGCCTCGAAATCATCGCGGCGCATGTAGACCTCGCCGCGCACCTCGAGCACAACTGGAGGCCACGCCCCGGTTTCGCCGCCGGGCCGCCCCAAGGCGGAACGCGCCCCCTCGGGGGGCAGCGAACCACGCGCAGCGGGGAGCGTGGGGGCC
Source organism: Curvibacter sp. (assembly GCA_038112835.1). Lineage (GTDB taxonomy): Bacteria > Pseudomonadota > Gammaproteobacteria > Burkholderiales > Burkholderiaceae_C > Hylemonella. The sequence continues at coordinate 7,492 of JAYNNS010000081.1, forward strand.
ATCAAGCGCAGCGGAATCTGGCCGATGGTGCGCACGTTCTGCGTCACGTCCTCGCCGGTCTCGCCGTCGCCGCGCGTCGCGGCCTGCACCAGCACGCCGCGCTCGTAGCGCAGGTTGATGGCCAGGCCATCGAACTTGAGCTCGGCCGCGTATTCCACCGGCGGATCGCTCTCCTGCAGGCCCAGGGCCTTGCGCACGCGGGCGTCGAAGCTCTGCGCGCCTGCCGCCGTGGTGTCGGTCTCGGTCTCGATGGAGAGCATGGGCACGGCATGGCGCACGGGCAGCAGCCCGTCGAGCACCTTGCCGCCCACGCGCTGGGTGGGTGAATCGGGCGTGAGCAGCTCGGGGTGCGCGGCCTCGAGTTCCTGCAGTTCGCGGAACAGCCGGTCGTACTCGGCGTCCGGGATCTCGGGCGCATCGAGCACGTAGTAGCGGTGGGCGTGGTGATGCAGCAGGCCACGCAGGGTCTGCACGCGGGCCGGCGGGGAAGCTTCAGCCGGCTCGTCCGGCGGCGCGTCGAACAGGTCGGGCGTGCTCATGGAGAGGGAATTCAGGAGAAAAGGCGTCGTGCCAGCACGGAGCCCGCCGAGAGCTCGCGCGCGTCGAGCTTGTCGTAGAGGATCTCGAGTTCGGAGCCGATCAGGTCCATGGCATCGCTGCTCAGGGGCTGGCCATTGTCGTCCGTGATCTGGCCATCCATGACCTCGGCCAGGCGGCGGGCGGCTTCCCGCAGGCGCACATAGGGCTGCTCGCTGCGCGGCACCTGGGCCACGTCCAGGCTCAGCATGAACTCGCGGATGGCGGTCAGGGAGGGATCGGCGGCCAGCGCAGCCTGGGCGTCGTACTGCAGGCCCAGGAGGGGCGGCTGACCGGCCTGCGCGGCGGGCAGCACCATGCGCCCGGGCAGCACGCCGGCCACGAAGCCCAGGCGCGCGGCATGCTGCTGCACATAGCCGGCGCTCCAGGCGGTGTGGCGGGCGCGCAGGGTGACGCTGAGCTGGGCATCGTGCTCGCTGGCGAAGGCGTCAAGCTCGCGGCCGCGGGCCACGGCATCGAGCATGTCGGGGAACTCCGGCGTGCCGCCCAGGACATCGGCCAAGGCCTGGGTCTTGACGACGAACTCGGAGTATTCGATCTCGTTGAGCGCGCCGGCGCGGTTGGCCAGCTGCACGCCGGCCTGCAGCGCGCTGTAGCGTCGGCCCGGCTGCGGCGCTTCCCACAGCCCGTCGGTGTCGTGCAGGCCTTCGATGCCGTAGGGCTTGCTGCCCACGCGGCGCGTGGCCGGCATGTGCTGCAGCACGGCGTCGCCCGAGACCGGGTGTTCGAGCTCGATGGGGGCGAGCACGTCGATCAGCGGATCGAGCGGCGGGCGCTTCTCGGCGGCCGTGGGCAGCAACAGGCCCTCCCCGTCGGCAGGCACGGCATCGAGCACGGCATCGAGCACGGGATCGACCGGCCCGCTGTCCGCCACCTGCGCCTCCTGGGGCTCGGGATCGGCCAGGCGCGGCTGGTGCCGCCGCGCGCTCCAGGCCCCATGGATGACCAGGGCCGCGAGCAGCAGCACGCCGGCAATGGCCAGTCCGATCTGCAGATTGCTCATCGCGCCGGTGCTCCGGGCCTCAGGCCGCTTCGGCCATGGAGACGGCGGATTCCATGTCCACCGCCACGATGCGCGAAACGCCCTGCTCCTGCATGGTCACGCCGATCAGCTGCTCGGCCATCTCCATGGCGATCTTGTTGTGGCTGATGAAGAGGAACTGGGTGCCCTTGCTCATGCTGCTCACGAGCTTGGCGTAGCGCTCGGTGTTGGCGTCGTCCAGCGGCGCGTCCACCTCGTCCAGCAGACAGAAGGGCGCGGGGTTGAGCTGGAAGATGGCGAACACCAGGGCGATGGCGGTCAGCGCCTTCTCGCCGCCCGAAAGCAGGTGGATGGTCTGGTTCTTCTTGCCCGGCGGCTGGGCCATGACCTGCACGCCGGCGTCCAGGATCTCGTCGCCCGTCATGATGAGCTTGCCCTGCCCCCCGCCGAAGAGCTCGGGGAACCGGCGGCCGACGTGCTCGTTGACGGTCTTGAAGGTGTCGCCCAGCAGGTCGCGGGTCTCGGCGTCGATCTTGCGGATCGCGTCTTCCAGCGTGTTCATGGCATCGGTCAGGTCGGCCGACTGGGCGTCGAGGAACTGCTTGCGCTCGCGCGCGTGGGCCAGCTCGTCGAGCGCGGCCAGGTTGACCGCCCCCAGCGCCGCGATCTCGCGGTGCAGTCGCTCGATCTCGCCCTGCAGGCCCGTGAGGCGCACATTGCCCTCGGCGATGGAGCGGGCCACGGCCTCCAGATCGGCCTGGGCCTCGGCCAGCTGCTGGGCGTACTGCTCCAGCCCCAGGCGCGCGGCCTGCTCCTTGAGCTGCAGGTCCTGGATGCGCTGGCGCAGCGGATCAAGCTCGCGCTCGAGCTTGATGCGGCGCTCGTCGCTGGCGCGCAGCTTGGCCGTCAGGTCGTCGTATTCGCTGCGCTTGGCGGCCAGGGCCTGCTCGCGCTCCAGCTTGAGCGCCAGGGCGTTCTGCAGGCCGGCCTGGGCCGCGGCGTCGGTCAGGCGGGCGAGCTCGTCGCGTGCGCGCTGCTCCTCGCCGGTGATGGAATCGGCCTGCTGGTCGGCCGTCTCGATGTCGCGCGAG
>JAYNNS010000082.1:0-1135 GCA_038112835.1 Curvibacter sp.
CTCCAGCTCGTCGAGCTGGCCCCGGGCGTGACGCGCGAGTTCATCCAGTCCAAGACGGGCGTTGCGCTGATCTGAACCGGACCCGACGGCGCCCGCCCCCGTGCGGGCGCCTGCGCGAGATGCGGGGGCTGTGCTAAGGTCTCGGCCGAGATCTTGTAGACGGGCCATGACATACCGCAACCCCACCACCGGCATCGCGCTGAACCGGCTGCGCAGCCTGCGCCTTTCGCTGGTCGTGCTGCTGTTCGCGCTCGCTACCCTGGTCATCGCCTGGGCGGTGGTGTCCCTGGAGTTGCGCCACAAGCGCGCCGCGGCGATCGACGCGGAAATCCGGCAGAACACCAACCTGGCGCGGGTCCTGCAGGAGCAGACCCTGCGCGTGCTGGCCAGCATCGACCAGGCCACGCTGCGCATGCGCGACAGCATCGCGGCGGGCGAATTCACCTCCGAGATGTCGGTCCGCTTTGCCAGCGAGACCGGCCTGGTGCCCGACATCCTGACCCAGCTGGCTTTCGTCGGGCCCGATGGCCGCTTCGTCGGCAGCAACCTCGATCCCAGGGGCGTCAAGACCGGCCACGTCGATCTGTCCGAGCGCGAGCACATCCGCGCCCATCTGAAGGTGGAATCCATCGAGGGGGCCGTGAGCCAGTTTTCCTCCACCGGTCTGTTCGTGGGCAAGCCGGTGCTCGGCAAGGTTTCCGGCAAGTGGACCATCCAGCTGTCCCGCCGCATCGACGGGCCCGATGGCAAGGTCCTGGGGGTGATCGTGGCCTCGCTCAACCCCGGCTATCTGGAGGAGGTGTACGGGCGCGTGACGCTGGGCGCCAACGGGGTGGTGACCCTGCTCGGCGACGACCGCAGCCTGCGCGCCCGCGTGCTCGACGGCCAGCCCCGGGGCATGGGCATGCAGCTGCCCGATGCCTACCAGTCGCCGGCCCGCGCCGGCGCCCGCGAGGGCCACGAGCTGCGCACGAGTTCGATCGACGGGATCGAGCGCATCGTGGCCTATCACCGCGTCGGCGACTATCCGCTGCTGCTGCTGGTGGGGTCCACGACCGACAAGGCGCTGAGCGAGTGGCGCGACTCACGTCGGGTGACGCTGATCCTGACCGGGCTGTTCAGCGTCGCCATGCTC
>JAYNNS010000082.1:1145-10064 GCA_038112835.1 Curvibacter sp.
GCTCGGCGCTGCGCTCGTCTTCGTGGGCGCGGTGCGCCGTCTGGAGAAGACGAACCACGCCTTGGCCCTCAGCGAAGCCCAGGCGCAGGCGGCCAACCAGGCCAAGACCGAATTCCTGGCCGCGATCTCGCACGAGCTGCGCACGCCCCTGACCAGCATCCGCGGGTTTTCCGAGCTCATGGAGCGGCGCATCGACGATCCGCGCTACCGCGAGCAGGCCGGGCTGATCCGCAAGGCTGCCGAGCACCTCAACGCCCTGCTGACCGAGATCCTGGATCTCAGCAAGGTGGAGGCGGGCGCCATGTCGCTCCACAAGGAGCCGCAGGTGCTGGCCGACCTGCTGCGGTCCACTGCGGATTTCTTCGCCGTGACCGCGGCGGACAAGGGCCTGCAGCTGGTGGTGCGCATCGAGCCCGGCGCGCCGGCCACCCTGGTGTGCGACGGACTGCGCACCAAGCAGATCCTCAACAACCTGCTGTCCAACGCGATGAAGTTCACCCGGGAAGGCAGCGTCACCCTGGCCCTCGATGCCACGCCGGGCTTCGTGTGCATGCATGTCGTCGACACCGGGCCCGGCATCCCGCCCGAACAGCACGAACTGATCTTCGAGCGTTTCCGCCAGGGCGGCAGCCGGGTGAGCTACGAGCATGGCGGCACCGGGCTCGGCCTGGCCCTGTCGCGTGCCCTGGCCGAGCTCATGGGGGGCACGCTCACGGTGCGCTCGCAGCCGGGGCAGGGCGCGCAGTTCACGCTCTGCCTGCCGCGCGAGCCCGCCTGAGGCGGCAGCCGCGAAACGCAGAAAAGCCCAGGGATCCGGCAGCTGCAGCCGGTTTCGCGCCGCCCGTGCACAGGCATCATGGCCGGCAACCGCTCATTGCTCACGTTCCATGCGTCTGCGCCACAGCTTCTGGGCCTTGCTGGGCCCGTCCGACACCGAAACACCCCGGGCCGTGCTGGAGCGCGTGCGCCTGGCCATGCGCTGTGCCGTGCACGAGCATCTGGGCCGGGAGGCCGAGGCGCTGCAGCAGCAGCTGGCCTACGCGCAGGACCTCGAGAGTCTCTGGTATCTGCGCCCCGAACCCATGAACGCCATCGCGACAGCGTGTGGCGAGGCGCAGGCACGCCACTGCCTGCTGGGGCTCACCGCGCTGTTCCGCGGCCATCACCCGGGGGCTGCGTCCTCACGCCTGAGCCGCATCTGAGCGGCCGAGCCGGCTCAGCCGATCCAGCGTACGCCGCCCTGCACGATCTCGTCGAAGAAGCCGCGCAGCGAGGCCGGGCTCATGCTGTAGGGATCGAACTCCGGCTTGCGCGAGTACTTGAGGAAAATCTGGCGGTTTTCCGCCAGCGAGGAGATCAGGCCCATGTTCCAGCTGCTGAAGCGGCGTGCCGCGATTTCGCCGAAATCGAGGATGGCCGGCTCGCTGTGGCGGCTGTCCTTGAGGATGCGCAGGTAGACCCGGTTGACCACGTCGCGGTCACCCTCGAGCTGCTGCAGGAAGATGCCGTTGGACAGGCACAGCGCGCCGGTCACGCCGACGGCGGCGTTGTTGCGCTGCGAAGCCTGCAGGATGTCCTTGACGTCGGCCGGCCCCAGGACGTGGGTGGCGTGGCTGGCGTAGGTGAGCTGGATCAGCATGGGTATCTCCTTCGGGTGCGGCATTATGCGGAGCACCACGCCTGTGGCCGGCCCCGGCGGCGCATACCCAGCGACATGGCAAGGCCATGGGCCGGTTTGTCCTGGACAGCGCGCTGGTGCGGCACGCTGCCGCGGCCCCGGTACCATCGCCAGCATCACGTCGCGGCGCGCGCCGCAAGTTCCGGAGATGTCTGATGCTCGATCCCCCAGCGATGCAGGCCAGCCTGCTCGGGCGCATGGCCTTTCGCCTGCCGTGCGCCCCCTCCGAGGCGCCGCTGCCGCCCGGCCGCCATGCCCTGTCTTTCCCCGAAGGGCGCGAGGCGGTGCTGGTCGTGCCCGAAGGGCTCGATCTCCAGGTCCCGGTGCCCCTGCTCGTGCTCTTTCATGGCGCCGGCGGCGAGGCCAACAAGGTGCTGCCCCCTTTCGTGCGCTGGGCCCGCGCCCGGCGCTTTCTGCTGCTGGCGCCGCAGTCCATGTTCCCGACCTGGGACATCGTGATCGGCGGCCATGGGCCGGACCTGGAGCGGCTGGACGCCGCGCTGCAGCAGGTGGCCGCGCACTTTGCGCTCGATCCGGCGCACCTGGCCTTTGCCGGCTTCTCGGACGGCGGCAGCTATGCGCTGTCCGTGGGCCTGACCAATGGCGACGTGGCCAGCCACGTCATCGCGCTGTCGGCCGGCTTCATGAACACCTTCGTGCGCCACGGCTCGCCGAAGGTTTTCATGGCGCATGGGCGTTCGGATACCCAGCTTCCGCTGGAGACCAGCGCGCGGCCGCATGCCCTGAAGCTGCTGCAGGAGGGGGTCGACCTGACCTGGCTGCCCTTTGAGGGGGATCATGTGATCGTGCCGGCGGTGGTGGAGCGGGCGGTGGAGTTTTTTGTGGGGGCTGCCGAAGTCGGGTAGCGGGGTGGCTCGGCGACAGGTGATGGGAATGTAAAAACGTTCGCAACGCTGCGCTGCTCACGTTTTTATCGCTGCGCGACCGCGCTGCGCGCGTCCAGAACAGTCCACTGGACTGTTCTGACCGAACCAGTGGGGTCGATCCCGCATCGCCCGCCAAATTAAAATAGGCCCACGAGGGGGCCTTTTTGATTTGGAGCGGGTGATGGGAATCGAACCCACGTTATTTGCTTGGGAAGCAAGAGTCCTGCCATTGAACGACACCCGCAGATTCGTTGCTGCGGAGCGTAGTTTACTTGAGGATGTCGCCCAGGCAGAGATACTTGAGCTCGACGTAGTCGTCCATGCCGTGGTGGGAGCCTTCGCGGCCCAGGCCGGACTGCTTGACGCCGCCGAAAGGCACGTGCTCCGTGGCCAGCACGCCGACGTTGATGCCCACCATGCCGTACTCCAGCGCCTCGCTGACGCGGAAGATGCGGCCCACGTCGCGGGTGTAGAAGTAGGTGGCCAGGCCGAAGATGGTGGCGTTGGCCATGGCGATGACTTCCTGCTCGGTCTTGAAACGGAACACCGGCGCGAAGGGGCCGAAGGTCTCTTCGGTGGCGCAGAGCATGTTCTGCTTGGCCTCGGCCAGCACCGTGGGCTGGAAGAACTGGCCCTGCAGCTTCTGGCCGCCGACCACCACCTTGCCGCCCTTGGCCACGGCGTCGTCAAGGTGGCGCTGCACCTTCTGCACCGCGGCGTCCTCGATCAGCGGGCCCTGGGCCACGCCGTCCTCGAAGCCGTTGCCGACCTTGACCTCCCTGACCTTGGCTGCGAATTTCTGCACGAAGGCGTCATACACGCCGTCCTGCACATAGATGCGGTTGGCGCAGACGCAGGTCTGGCCGGCGTTGCGGTACTTGCTGGCCATGGCGCCCTCGACGGCCGAGTCGAGGTCGGCGTCGTCGAAGACGATGAAGGGGGCGTTGCCGCCGAGCTCCAGGCTCAGCTTCTTGACCGTGGGCGCGCTCTGCGCCATCAGGATGCGGCCGACTTCGGTGGAGCCGGTGAAGCTGATGTGGCGCACCACGTCGCTGGCGCAGAAGACCTTGCCCACGGCGATGGAGTTGTCGCTGTCGGCCGTGACCATATTGAGCACGCCGGCCGGGATGCCGGCGCGCACGGCCAGCTCGGCCGCGGCCAGGGCCGTGAGCGGGGTGAGCTCGGCCGGCTTGATGATCACAGGGCAACCCGCCGCCAGGGCCGGGGCTACCTTGCGCGTGATCATGGCCAGCGGGAAGTTCCAGGGCGTGATGGCCGCGCACACGCCGATGGGCTGCTTGATGACCATCAGGCGGCGGTTGTTGTCCCAGCTGGGCAGGGTCTCGCCGTTGACGCGCTTGGCTTCCTCGGCGAACCACTCGACGAAGCTTGCCCCGTAGCTGACCTCGCCCTTGGCCTCGGGGTAGGGCTTGCCCTGCTCGGCCGTCATGATGCGGGCCAGGTCGTCGCGGTGGGCCATCAGCAGGTCGAACCACTTGCGCAGGATGGCGCTGCGCTCCTTGCCGGTCAGGCTGCGCCAGGCCGGCCAGGCGGCGTTGGCGGCCTGGATGGCCTGCTCCGCATCGGCCGGGCCCAGGTTGGCCACGTCGGCCAGCTTGTGGCCCGTGGCCGGGTCCAGCACGTCGAAGCGCCCGGTGCCCCGGATCCACTGGCCGTTGACCAGGGCGTCGGTCTTGAGCAGGCTGGGGTCCTTGAGCTGGGCGAGGGGGGAAGTCTTCATGTCCATGGCGGTCTCTCCGGGGCGGGTATCTCGTCGGTCCGGGCATTGTGCCAGCGCGCCGGCGCCAGGGTTTTCGTCGGGGCGACAGCGACCGGGGCGAGGGCCCAAACCTATAATCGTCGGTCCAGGAAAATCAAGCAGTTAGGCGCGCGCGGCGCGCCTCTGCCGTCACCCCCAACACCATGAGCCAAGCCGTCTTCTCCGTTGCCGACATCCGCAAGACCTTCCTCGATTTCTTCGCGGCCAAGGGCCATACCGTGGTCGCGTCCAGCCCGCTGGTGCCGGGCAACGACCCCACGCTGATGTTCACCAACTCCGGCATGGTGCAGTTCAAGGACGTGTTCCTCGGCACCGACAAGCGCAGCTATGTGCGCGCCGCCTCGGTGCAGGCCTGCCTGCGCGCCGGGGGCAAGCACAACGACCTGGAGAACGTGGGCTACACCGCGCGCCACCACACCTTCTTCGAGATGCTGGGCAACTGGTCCTTCGGCGACTACTTCAAGCGTGAGTCGCTGAAGTGGGCCTGGGAGCTGCTGACCGAGGTCTACAAGCTGCCCAAGGAGCGCCTGCTGGCCACCGTCTACGCCGAGGACGACGAGGCCTACGACATCTGGACGAAGGAGATCGGCCTGCCGCCCGAGCGCGTGATCCGCATCGGCGACAACAAGGGCGGTCGCTACAAGTCCGACAATTTCTGGATGATGGCCGACACCGGCCCCTGCGGCCCCTGCAGCGAGATCTTCTACGACCACGGCCCGCACATCGCCGGCGGCCCCCCGGGCAGCCCCGACGAGGACGGCGACCGCTACATCGAGATCTGGAACAACGTGTTCATGCAGTTCGACATGAAGGAGGACGGCTCGGTCACGCCGCTGCCCGCGCCCTGCGTGGACACCGGCATGGGCCTGGAGCGGCTGGCCGCCATCCTGCAGCACGTGCACAGCAACTACGAGATCGACATCTTCGACGCGCTGATCCAGGCCGCCGCCCGAGAAGTGGGTACGAAGGATCTGAGCAACCCCTCGCTGCGCGTGATCGCCGACCACATCCGCGCCACGGCTTTCCTGGTGAGCGACGGCGTGATTCCCAGCAACGAGGGCCGCGGCTATGTGCAGCGCCGCATCGTGCGCCGCGCCATCCGCCACGGCTACAAGCTGGGCCAGAAGAAGCCCTTCTTCCACAAGCTGGTGGCCGAACTGGTGCGCCAGATGGGCGACGCCTACCCGCGCCTGAAAGAGCAGGAGCAGCGCATCACCGAGGTGCTCAGGACCGAGGAGGAGCGCTTCTACGAGACCCTGGCCAACGGCATGGAGATCCTGGATGCGGCCCTGGCCGGCGGCGCCCAGGTGCTGCCGGGCGACGTGGCCTTCAAGCTGCACGATACCTATGGCTTCCCGCTGGACCTGACCAACGACGTTTGCCGTGAGCGCGGCCTCAAGGTGGACGAGGCCGGTTTCCAGGCGGCCATGGACAAGCAGAAGTCCCAGGCCCGGGCTGCCGGCAAGTTCAAGATGGACAAGGCGCTGGAGTACACCGGCGCCGGCAACCGCTTCGTGGGCTACGAGACGCTCGAGGCCCAGGGCAAGATCGTGGCGCTCTATGTGGACGGTACGCCGACGGCGCAGCTCAGGAGCGGCCAGCATGGCGTCGTGGTGCTCGACACCACGCCCTTCTACGCCGAGAGCGGCGGCCAGGTCGGTGACGAGGGCCTGATCCTCGCCGGCTCGGCCCGCTTCGAGGTGGCCGATACGCAGAAGATCAAGGCCGATGTGCACGGCCACCACGGCACGCTGGCTGCCGGCACGCTCAATGTGGGCGACACCGTGACGGCCCAGGTCAATCTGACCCAGCGCGCCGCCACCATGCGCAACCACAGCGTCACGCACCTGATGCACAAGGCCCTGCGCGAGGTGCTGGGCGCCCATGTGCAGCAGAAGGGCAGCCTGGTCGACGCCGAGAAGACCCGCTTCGACTTCACCCACAACGCGCCGCTGACCGACGCCCAGATCCGCGAGATCGAGGCGCGCGTCAATGCCGAGATCCTGGCCAACGCCGCGACCCAGGCGCGCGTGATGGACATCGAATCGGCCAAGGCCACGGGCGCCATGATGCTGTTCGGCGAGAAGTACGGCGACACCGTGCGCGTGCTCGACATCGGCAGCAGCCGCGAACTCTGCGGCGGCACCCATGTGCAGCGCACGGGCGATATCGGCTTCTTCACCATCACGGCCGAAGGCGGCGTGGCTGCCGGCGTGCGTCGCGTCGAGGCCGTCACCGGCCTGGCCGCCCTGTCCTATGTGCAGGGCATGGAAGACACGCTGGGCGGTGTGGCCGGCACGCTCAAGGTCACGCCCAGCGAGGTGCCCGCGCGCGTGGACGCCATGCTGGCCCAGGTGCGCGACCTGGAGAAGCAGCTGGCCGCGCTCAAGGGCCGGCTGGCCTCGGCCCAGGGCGACGAGCTGCTGGCCCAGGCGGTGGACATCAAGGGCCTGAAGGTGCTGGCCGTGCGCCTGGAGGGCGCGGACGCCAAGACCCTGCGCGAGACCCTGGACAAGCTCAAGGACAAGCTCAAGACGGCGGCCATCGTGCTCGCAGCCGTGGAGGGCGACAAGGTGCAGCTGGCGGCCGGCGTCACGGCCGACAGCACGGGCAAGGTCAAGGCCGGCGAACTGGTCAACTTCGTGGCCCAGCAGGTCGGCGGCAAGGGCGGCGGCAAGCCCGACATGGCCATGGCCGGCGGCACGGACGCGAGCAAGCTCGGCGCGGCCCTGGCCAGCGTGCAGGGCTGGGTGGCCGAGAAGGTCTAGGCGCCCATGCAACGCCGGCAGCTGCTGGGTCTGACGCTGGGCGCCTGCGTGGCCCCGGCCTGGTCCCAGCAGGGCCACGACGTCACGCCCTGGCCGGCCCAGCAGCCGGCGCCGCCCCTGCAGGCCTTGGACCTGCAGGGCAGGACCTGGACGCTGGAGCGCGTGCGCGGCCGTGCCGTGGTGCTCAACTTCTGGGCCACCTGGTGCCCGCCCTGCCGCGCCGAGATGCCCTCGCTGCAGCAGCTGGCCGAGATCTACGGCCCCGAGCGGCTGCAGGTGCTGGCGCTCAATGTGGGCGAGGGGCCGCGCCGTATCGCCCAGTACCTGCAGTCCAGCGGGCTGGAACTCACCGTGCTGCTCGACCCGAAGAGCGAACACGCGCGCGCCTGGGGCGCACGCGTGCTGCCCACCACCATCCTGATCGATGCCGGGGGCCGGCCGAGACGGCGCGTGCGCGGCGAGCTCGACTGGAGCGGGCGCGAGGCGCAGGCGCTGATCAAGCCCCTGCTGCCGCGCGCCAGCCGACCTGCCGGGGCCTGAGCCCACCTGCGGTGGGCCCGGGCCTCGCGGGCGCAGCCGCAGGGGCTGCGCCGTGGTTCAGCTCGCGGGCAGGAAGTCGATCGGGTAGAGGATGGTGACCGCGGGGACACCGGCCTTGGCACCGAAATTGAACTTCAGCACGCGCTCGACAATGGCCCGCGACAGCTCGGCCGAATCCAGGTCGCTGGACTTGACCTCGCAGGCCGAGACCGTGCCGTCGGGCTGGATCGTCAGGCGCAGCACCATCTTGCCGCGCAGGGTCGGGTTGCTGCGCAGCTCGCGGTTGTAGATGCGGTAGAGCGCGGCCTTGTAGCGGTCGAACACGATCTGGATCTCTTCGTCCGTGCGCGAGGGGCCGGGGCCGCTGCTCAGCGGACGGTCCTCCGCCATGCCTGTGCCGGTGGCGCTCTCGACCCGCGCGAACTGCACACCGCTGCCGGTGATGCTGCGGCCGCCACCGCCGCCCGCGCCCTGGCGGCTGATGTCCGAGGCGTTGATGCCGCCGCTGGAGCCGCCGGCGGCCTGCGACAGGATCATGGAACGGCTGGCGGCGCCCGAGACGATCTTGCCGCTGTCGGTGATGCGGGCTTCCGCCCCCAGCTTCGACGGTGAGCTTTCCTCCATCAGGTCGGCGAAGTTGTTCTTGAACGCCAGCACGCCCTTGGTCTCGGCGACCGCCCGGGCCTGCTGGGTTTCGACCGGTTTGGGTTTCTCCTCGGGCGTCGGTTTCTTCTCGTCCTTGTCCTTGGGTTTCTCTTCCTTCTTCTCTTCGGGCTTCTTCTCGGGTTGTGGCGGCGGCTCCTGCCGCTTCTTCACCAGCTGCGCGATGTGCTCGGGCACGACGACAGGCTGGCTGCGGTCCACCGGCTTCTTGAGCAGGGGCACGCCCCAGCCCAGCAGCAGCGTCAGCAGCAGGATGAGCAGCAGGATCTTGCGGAAACGGCGCTCGTCCTCGCCATCGTCTGTCCAGGGCAGGACCAAGGCGCGAAAGGGCAGGGCCTGGGCCTCGCGCTCGATGGCGTAGTCGTCCTTCGCGTCCTCGATGGCGTAGAGCACGTCCTCGAGTTCGTCCTGGAGCTCGTCGACCTGCGCCATCTCGGCGTTGACGGCCGCCTGCGCGGCGGCCAATCGCGCGATGGGCACCCGGTAGGGTGAGCAGGACACGTAGTCGAGGCCGATGCGGTCGCAGAACTTGACCGACTTCGGATCGCCGCCGTGCTCGCCGCAGATACCGAGCTTGATGTCCGACCTTGTCGCGCGGCCGCG
>JAYNNS010000083.1:0-2007 GCA_038112835.1 Curvibacter sp.
CGCGTGCTCACCGCGCACCCTTGCTGAGCTGTGCGATGGACTGGGCCCAGTAGCCCAGCTTCTCATGGTCGGACAGGTCGACCTTGAGCGGCGTCACCGCCACATGGCCCTGCGCGGTGGCATGGAAGTCCGTGCCCTCGCTCTCGTCCAGCGCCGGGCCGGCCGCGCCGATCCAGTACATGGTCTCGCCGCGCGGGCTGGTCTGGGTGATCACGGGCTCGGCCGCGTGGCGCCGCCCCAGACGGCAGACCTTGGCGGGCTGGAGCGCGTGCAGGGGCAAGCAGGGAATGTTGACGTTGAGCAGCCAGGGCTGCGTGCCCACCATCTGCTGGGCCAGCATCTGCTGTACCAGTTCCCGGGCACGCCGGGCTGCGGCATCCAGGTGCTTCCAGCCCTTCTCCGTCTGCGAGAAGGCGATGGCCGGGATGCCGAAGAGATAACCCTCCATGGCCGCGCCCACGGTGCCCGAGTAGATGGTGTCGTCGCCCATATTGGCGCCGTTGTTGATACCCGAGACCACGAGGTCGGGCCGGTAGCCCAGCAGGCCGGTCAGCGCGATGTGCACGCAGTCGGCCGGCGTGCCGTTGACGTAGCGAAAACCGTTGGGGGCACGGTGCACGTACAGCGGCGAATGCAGGGTCAGCGCATTGGACTTGGCACTGTTGTTGTGCTCGGGGGCGACGACCTCGACCTCGGCCACATCCTTGAGCGCCTCGTAGAGCGCCACGATGCCCGGGGCCTGGTAGCCGTCGTCGTTGGAAATCAGGATTTTCATGGTTGCGACGTCACGCGCCATTGTAGGTGGCCGCTGCGACCGCCCGGATCGGCGTCACGCGAGGGACAAGGCGCTGCACCTTGGTGCACGTATCATGCCCGACGCACTTCGACAGACTGAGGAGACACGAGATGCACGCATGGCTCTGCACGGACCCGACCGGGGTCGAGGCCCTCGCATGGCAGGAACTGCCCACACCGCAGCCCGGCCCGGGCCAGGTGCTCATCGCCATCCGGGCCGCCAGCCTGAACTTCCCGGACCTGCTCATCGTGCAGAACAAGTACCAGATCAAGCCGCCCCTGCCCTTCGTGCCGGGGGCCGAATACGCGGGCGAGGTGCAGGCCGTGGGCGAGGGCGTGAGCCACCTCAAGGCCGGTCAGGCCGTGGCCTGTCTCTCGGGTACGGGCGGCTTCGGCACCCACACGCTGGCGCCGGCCGCGCTGTGCCTGCCCCTGCCGCCAGCTTTCCCCTTCGAGGATGCGGCCGCCTTCATCATGACCTACGCCACCTCGCACCATGCGCTGATCGACCGCGGCCAGCTCCAGGCCGGCGAGACCGTGCTCGTGCTGGGCGCGGCCGGCGGCGTGGGCACGGCGGCCATCCAGATCGCCAAGGCCCAGGGCGCGCGCGTGATCGCCGCCGCTTCCAGTGACGACAAGTGTGCGCTGTGCACCCGGATCGGTGCCGACGCCGTGATCAACTACAGCACGCAGGACCTGCGCGAGCAGCTCAAGACCCTGACCGGCGGCAAGGGCCCCGATGTCATCTACGACCCCGTGGGCGGGGAGCTGGCCGAGCCCGCCTTGCGCTCCATTGCCTGGCGCGGCCGCTATCTGGTGATCGGTTTTGCGTCCGGCCCCATTCCGGCCCTGCCCTTCAACCTGCCCCTGCTCAAGGGCGCGTCCATCGTGGGCGTGTTCTGGGGTGACTTCGCCAAGCGCGAGCCCCAGGCCAATGCGGCCATGATGGGTGCCCTGGCCCAGTGGTATGCGCAGGGCAGGATCAAGCCCGTGCTCGACAGCGTGCTCCCCATGGCCGAGCTCAAGGCCGCTTATGCACGCATGGGCGCGCGCGATGTGAAGGGCAAACTGGTGCTCGTGAACTAGACTCGCCACGAAAAATCTCGTGCGGCCTGTCTAGAATGCCGGGCTTGGTTCGTCGTGCTTGCTGAAGGCCCCCCCCCCGCACGGAGCCCCGCAGGCCCCCCACCCCACCCAGCGGCCCCGAAACCG
>JAYNNS010000083.1:2017-9948 GCA_038112835.1 Curvibacter sp.
GTCTAGAATGCCGGGCTTCGTTCGTCGTGCTTGCTGAAGACCACCCGCACGGAGCCCCGCATGCACCCCACGCCCCCCAGCGTCGCCGAAACCGCGCCCGCCCTGGCCGGCCGGCGCGAATGGATCGGCCTGGCCCTGATCGCCCTGCCCTGCGCGGTCTACGCCATGGACCTCACGGTGCTCAATCTGGCGCTGCCGGCCATCAGCGCCGACCTGCACCCCACGCCCTCGCAGCTGCTCTGGATGATCGACATCTACGGCTTCCTGGTCGCCGGTTTCCTGATCACCATGGGCACGCTGGGCGACCGCATCGGACGCCGGCGCCTGCTGCTGATCGGTGCGGCAGCGTTTGCCCTCGCCAGCACCCTGGCAGCCTGGGCCCGCAGCCCCGAGGCCCTGATCGCGCTGCGGGCCCTGCTGGGCGTGGCTGGCGCCACGCTGGCACCGTCCACCCTCTCGCTGATCCGCAACATGTTCCATGACACGCGGCAACGCCAGTTCGCCATCGGGATCTGGATCACCGCCTTCTCGGTGGGCAGCGCCATCGGCCCGCTGGCCGGCGGGCTGCTGCTGCAGTGGTTCCACTGGGGCTCGGTCTTCCTGGCCGCCGTGCCGGTGATGCTGCTGCTCCTGCTGCTGGGGCCGTCGCTGCTGCCGGAATACCGCGACCCGGACGCCGGACGCATCGACCTGCCCAGCGTGGCGCTCTCGCTGGGCACCGTGCTGCCGCTGATCTGGGGTCTCAAGCAATTCGCCGAGCATGGCGTCGTCGCGTCCGCCTTAGCGGCCGTGGCCATCGGCCTGGCCCTGGGTCTGCTCTTCGTGCGTCGTCAGGGCCGGCTGGACTATCCCCTGCTCGATCTCAGCCTGTTCCGCCGCGCGGCATTCGCCGCCGCGCTGACCACCTATGCACTGTCCTGCCTGGCCATGTTCGGTGTCTACATCTTCATCACGCAGTACCTGCAGGGCGTGCTGGGCCTGAGCCCGCTGGCCGCCGGCCTGGCCACCGTGCCCTGGGCACTGAGCTTCGTCGTGGGCTCCCTGCTCTCGCCCCGGCTGGCCCAGCGCTGCCCCGCGCACCGCCTGCTCGCCCTGGCCCTGCTGATGGCGGCTGCGGGCTTTGCACTGCTGCTGCTCGCCAACCATGAACGCGCCAGCCTGCCTCTGCTCATCCTCGCCACCATCGTCATGAGTCTGGGCATGGCCCCGGTCTTCACCATCGGGACGGAAATCGTGGTCACCTCGGCACCGCCCGAGCGCGCGGGCGCCGCCTCGGCCATGGCCGAGACCGCCTCCGAATTCAGCGGGGCCTGCGGCATCGCCATCTTCGGCAGCCTGGGCACCCTGCTCTACCGTGAACGCCTGATAGCGGCACTGCCCAGCGGGATACCGGCCGACAGCGCGGCCGCTGCGGGGGCCTCGCTCGGCGGCGCGCTGGATGCGGCCGCCAGCCTGCCGGTGGCCATGGGCACCGTGCTGCGTCACACGGCCGGTCTGGCCTTCACCGACGCCCTGCACGCCGTGGCTGCAGCCGGTGGCTTGCTGCTGCTGACTGCCGCCGTGCTGGTGCGGCGCATGCTCACGCCGCGGCCGGTATGAAACGCCTCAGCGGATCACCAGGGGTGGGAAGGACTTCACCAGATCGTCCACCGCCTTGATCTGCGTGAGGAAAGGCTCGAGCTGGTCCAGCGGCAGGGCGCTGGGGCCATCGCACTTGGCTTGGTCCGGATCGGGGTGCGCTTCCAGGAACAGGCCGGCCAGCCCCACGGCCATGCCGGCGCGCGCCAGGTCCACCACCTGCTGGCGCCGCCCGCCCGAGGCCGCCCCCCCCGGGTCGCGCTGCTGCAGGGCGTGCGTCACGTCGAAAAGGATGGGCAGGTCGTTCGTCACCCTCTTCATCACGCCAAAGCCCAGCATGTCCACCACCAGGTTGTCGTAGCCGAAACTGGTGCCCCGGTCGCAGAGGATGAGCTGGTCGTTGCCGGCTTCCCTGAACTTCTCGACGATGTGGCTCATCTGCGAGGGGCTGAGGAACTGCGGCTTCTTGATGTTGATGTACCGGCCGGTCCTGGCCAAGGCCACCACCAGATCGGTCTGGCGCGCCAGGAAAGCCGGCAGCTGCAGCACGTCCACCACCTCAGCCACCGGCGCGGCCTGCCAGGGCTCGTGCACATCGGTCAGCACGGGCACGCCGAACTCCTTCTTGACCGCCTCGAACATGCGCAGGCCCTCCTCCAGGCCAGGGCCGCGGTAGGAGTGGATGGACGAGCGGTTGGCCTTGTCGAAGCTGGCCTTGAAGATGTAGGGGATGCCCAGCTTGTGCGTCACCCGCACGTACTCGGCGCAGGTGCGCAGGGCCAGCTCCTGCGACTCCAGCACATTGAGCCCGCCGACCAGGACCATCGCCCCCCGGTTGTCGAATTGGATCTTCATGGACACGCCTTCCGCTGATGTGGCACAAAGCAAAACGGCGCTATCTTGACGATAGCGCCGCTGCGAGAATTCACGTGGGGTGGCTGATGGGACTCGAACCCACGACAACAGGAATCACAATCCTGGACTCTACCAACTGAGCTACAGCCACCGTGAGCCCGAGATTATAGCCCGAATCGTGCTCAGGAACCGTTGCCGTTGCCGGACGCAGGGCGCGGCACCTTGATCTGAGCCTGCAGGCGGTCCTGCAGCAGGCGGTAATAGGCCTGACCTTCGGCCTGCATCCACCACTGGGCGTACTGGGCACGCTCCTGGCGCTGGGCGTCGGCTGCGGGTGCGGCACGCTCGATCCGCTTGTTGACACGCGCCACGGCATAGCCCTGGGGGCCCAGGTCCACACCCACCCACTGCGGCAGCTGGGTGCCGTCGGCGCGCAGCACGGCGTCGATCACCGCCTGGGGCAGGTTCTGGGCCTGCTCACGCGAGATCGCCTGGGCCGCGGCCAGCTTGGCCGTGGCCGGCGCGGCTTTCCAGGCCTCCAGCTTCTGCTGTCCGTCCTGGCGCGCAAGCTCGGCGGCACGGGACTGCACCACGCGCTCGCGCACGGTGGCGCGCACCTCCGCCAGCGGCAGGGTGCGCGCGGGCGTGTGCTGGACGATGCGCGCCGCCGCCAGCTGGCTGGGTGCGATCTCCACGGCCTCGGTGTTGCGCTTGTTGCTCACGGCATCGGGGCTGAACACGGCCTCGAGGAATTTGACGCTGGCCAGCACCCCCTGCGTGCCCGGCGCCGGCTCACGGCCCAGGATGCTGGCGGTCTGGATCGTCAGGCCCAGCTTCTCGGCCACGGGCTTGAGGCTGTCGGATTGCTCGTACACACCGTTGGTGAAGACCTCGGCCGCTTCGGCGTATTTGGCGCGGGCCTGCTGGTTCTTCAGATCCTCCTCGAGGCTGGCACGCAGCTCGGCAAAGCTTTTCTGCTTGGGAGCCTTGATGTCGGTGACGCGGATGATGTGGAAGCCGAAGTCGGACTCCACCACGCCGCTGATCTCGCCCTTCCTGAGCGCAAAAGCGGCGTCCTCGAAAGGCTTGACCATGGCACCGCGACCGAAGTAGTCGAGATCGCCGCCGCCGGGTGCGGAGCCCGGGTCCTGCGAGTGCTGTTTCGCGAGCTGGGCGAAGCTCTCGGGCGCCTTGCGTGCCTGGGCCAGCAGCTCTTCGATACGCGCGCGGGCCTTCTGGCGCTCGTCGGCGGGTGCATCCTTGGCGACCGCGATCAGGATGTGGCTGGCTCGACGCTCCTCCGGGCCGCTCAGGCGGGCCACGTTCTGCTCGTAGTAGCTGCGCACGTCCTGCTCGTTGAGGCGGATGGTCTTGCGCACGGCATCGATGTCGAGCACGAGGTATTCGATGCGGGCCTGCTCGGGGGCCTGGAACAGGCCCTGGTTGGCCTGGTAGAAGGCCTCCAGCTCGGCGTCGGTGGGTTGCACGCGGGCTGCGTAATCGGCCGTCGCAAAGCGCGCCAGCTGCACCTCGCGGCGTTCGAACCAGGCGCCCAGGGCCAGGTCCGCCGGCACGTTGGCGATGAAGGCGGTCTGCGCCACGCCGGCCTGTACCTGGCGGGCCGCCAGGTCGGCTCGCATGCGGGCCTCGAACATCTCGGGGCTCATGCCCTGGCGACCCAGCAGATCGCGGTAACGCTCCATGTCCAGGCTGCCATCGGCGCGGCGCAGCTGGGCAATCGCGGGGATCGACTGCAGCTCGCGCGCCAGGCGGGCATCGCTGGCGCCCAGGCGGGCCTGCTGGGCTGCCTGCTGCAGCACGCGCTCGCGCACCAGACGCTCCAGCGTGGCATAGCGCACGGACTCGGAATCGAGCAGGCGGGCATCGAGGGTCGGCATGAGCTGGCGCACGCGCTCGATCTCTTCGCGATGCGCAGCCTCCCATTCGCCGTTGGTGATTTCCACCTTGCCGACGCGGGCCACGATGCGGTCCTTCTCGATCATGCGGTTGTAGCCGTCGACACCGACCAGCACAAAGGACGGGATGATCAAGAGGAACAGCACGACCATCAGGATCTTGTTGTGCTTGCGGACGTGTTCAAACATGAGCGCGCTCTCCGAGAAAAAACAAAAAGGCGAACACACTGTTCGCCTTCGCCTGGGTGGTGGGTGCTGACGGGATCGAACCGCCGACCTACGCCTTGTAAGGGCGCCGCTCTACCAGCTGAGCTAAGCACCCCACCGGAACAGGTCAGTTCAGAGCATCCTTCAGGGCTTTGCCCGGACGGAACTTCGGAACCTTGGCAGCCTTGATTTTAATCGCAGCGCCGGTGCGGGGATTGCGCCCGGTGCGTGCGGCGCGCTTGCCAACGGCGAAAGTGCCGAAGCCCACGAGGGAAACGGAGCCACCCTTCTTCAGCGTGGTCTTGACGGCGCCAATGGTGGACTCGAGGGCGCGCGTGGCAGCAGCCTTGGAGATGTCGGCATGCTTGGCAATGTGTTCGATCAGTTCAGTCTTGTTCACAAAGATCCCCTTGTAATGGAAGCAACGTTAATCAGTCTGTCTCTTGAGTAATTCTGGCTCTGGGCTCCGGCGGGCAGACCGGAGTCGGCTGGCTGGGCCGGCCGCTTGCACGGCTGCATGGGATTAGAGCCACGGACCCGAGCCGTGTCAACAAGGCATGCGGCATTACAACAGCGCGGGGGCGAATTCTAGACGCATTTTCCTTGCAAATTCTTGCGGCGAGGCACAAAAAAGATGCGCGCGCAAGGTGCGGCGACGGCATGCCAGACACCTGGCGTGCACTGCACGGCGCGCATTCCAATTTCAGCGTGCCGGGCGTACCACCAGGCTCACGCCCAGGGCCGTGAGTGCCGTGCCGATGAGCGTCATCAGCGTGATGGGCTCGGCAAACAGGACCCAGGCCATGAGGGCCGTGGTCGGCGGCACGAGGTAGAGCAGGCTGGTCACGCTGGTGGCCGCGCCACGCTGGATCAGCAGGTAGAGCAGCGAGCTGCCGCCCAGCGTGAGGCCGAGCACGGACCAGGCCATGGCGGCCAGGAGCTCCCCGTTCAGCTCGCCCGCCCCGTCGGTCCAGCGCACGGCTTCCGGCTCCAACAGGGCCAGCGGCAGGGTGATCAGCAATGCAGCCAGCAGCTGCACGGCATTGGCGCTGCGCACGTCGCAGGGTGCGACAAAATGTTTCTGGTACAGCGTCCCGATGGTGATGCTCAAGAGCGCCAGCACGGCCAGCCCCAGGTTGAGCAGCGTGGCCTCGCCACCGGCGCCGAACTTGCGGGCCACCACCAGGCTCAGGCCCACGAAACCCAGCGCCAGGCCCAGCCACTGCCGGCGCGTCACCGCCGAACCACGGGCCGAGAGCCAGACCGCGGTCAGCACCGGCTGCAGGCCGACGACAAGCGCGACCAGGCCCGAGCCCATGCCGGCCTTGACGGCGGCCCAGACACCGCCGAGATAGCCCGCATGCATCAGCACGCCCGTGACTCCCAGGTGCAGCCACTGCGCGCGGGTGGCCGGCCAGGCCACGCGCGCCAGCAGGATCCAGGGCAGGAAGCAGAGGAGGGACAGCACGTAGCGCCAGGCCAGGAAGGTCAGCGGCGGCGCATGCGGCATGCCATAGCGCGCGACGATGAAGCCCGTGCTCCAGATCAGCACGAAGATCAGGGGCATGGCCCGCAACAGGGCCTCGCTGTCGCCGCGGTGGCTCATCGGGAGAGGCAGGCTGTGCTCATTTCACGCGGGCACGGATTTCGGGCAGGGCCTTCTGCAGGTAATAGACCATGGACCACACCGTCAGCACCGCGGCAACCCAGATCAGGCCTGCGCCCCAGAGCCGGGTGTCGATCTGGCCGAAGAGATGGCCATCGAAGAGCAGGAAGGGGATGGCCACCATCTGCACCGTGGTCTTGACCTTGCCGATCATGTGCACGGCCACGCTGCGGCCGGCACCGATCTGCGCCATCCACTCGCGCAGGGCCGAGATCGCGATCTCGCGACCGATGATGATCAGCGCCACGAAGACATCGGCACGCCCCAGGTGCACCAGCACCAGCAGGCTGGCGCAGACCAGGAACTTGTCGGCCACCGGGTCGAGGAAGGCGCCGAAGGAGGAGACCTGGTTGAGCTTGCGCGCGAGATAGCCGTCGAGCCAGTCGGTCAGTGCGAACAGCACGAACATGACGGTGGCGATCAGGTTACGCGTGGCCGGCTCCAGCGGCAGGTAGAACACCCCGACGATGAGCGGAATCGCGACGATGCGCGTCCAGGTCATGAGGGTGGGGATGGTGAAGAACATGGCTGCATTGTGGCATGGTGGCCGCGCACCACAGCGGGCGCGCGTCAGTGCAGGGCGCGGTAGATGGCATCGGCCAGCTCGTGCGAGATGCCGTCCACCGACATGAGGTCCTCCACGCTGGCCGCCGCCACGCCGCGCACACCGCCGAAGCGCTGCAGCAGGCGCGCACGGCGCTTGGGGCCGACGCCCGGAATGTCCTCCAGCCTGCTGCCGCCCGTGCGCACCTTGGCGCGCGCCGCGCGCATGCCGGTGATGGCAAAGCGGTGCGCCTCGTCGCGGATCTGGGCCACCAGCATGAGCGCGGCCGAATCCTTGCCGAGCCAGACTTTCTCGCGCCCGTCGGCGAACACCAGCTCCTCCAGGCCCACCTTGCGGCCCTCGCCTTTCTCCACGCCCACGATCAGCGCCAGATCGAGGCCCAGCTGCTCGAAGACCTCGCGCGCCATGGCCACCTGGCCCTTGCCGCCATCGACGAGCACCAGATCCGGCAGGCGATCCGTGCCCTCGGTGGCCATGCCGCCTTCGCCTTCCCCGCCCTCGCGCAGGGCCTGGGCCAGGCGCGCATAGCGGCGCGTGAGCACCTGACGCATGGCCGCGTAGTCGTCACCGGGCGTGATGCCGTCGATCTTGTAGCGCCGGTACTCGCTGTTCTGCATCTTGTGGTGGTGGAAGACCACGCAGGAGGCCTGGGTGGCCTCGCCCGCCGTGTGCGAGATGTCGAAACACTCGATGCGCAGCTCGTCGAGCCGGTCCTGCGGCAAGGCCAGGGCCTCGGCCAGCGCGCGCGTGCGGGCCTGCTGCGAGCCTTCCTCGGCCAGCAGGCGCGCCAGCTGCAGGCCGGCGTTGGTCTGCGCCATCTCGAGCCAGATGCGGCGCTGCTCGCGCGGCTGGTGCACGGCACGGATCCTCACCCCGGTCTGCTCGGACAAAGCCTCGACCAGGCGCTTGCCCACCGGCACGCTGGTGATCAGCGTGGGCACGGCCGGCACCTCCACATAGTGCTGGGCGATGAAGGCCTCGAGCACCTGCACCTCGACCGGTGCCGGCTCGCCGCCTTCGTCCTCGCTGAGCTGCAGGGCCGCGGCATCGTCCACATGCGCTGGGAAGTAGGCCCGGTCGCCCAGATGGCGCCCGCCGCGCACCATGGCCAGGTTGACGCAGGCGCGCCCGCCCTGCACCTGCA
>JAYNNS010000084.1:0-9943 GCA_038112835.1 Curvibacter sp.
ATGCTAGCGCGTGCGTCTATGCAGCGGTACGCGGGTTGACCCCCACGAACAACGGCCCCGCAGGGCCGTTGTTCTTCGTGGGCGAGGGGATCGCGCTTTCAGTGGCTGATGCGGCCGAAGCTGGTGCGCAGCGGATCCACGCCGCCACCGCCCTTGCCGCCACCCTGACCGCCGCTGGAACGGCCGCGGCCACCCCCACCACGGCGGCGACCGCCCTGGCTGAGTGCATCGGTGCCGGTGCGCAGCGGATCGGGCTGGCCGCCGTTGCCGCCGCCCTGGCCCTGACCGCGCGGGCCGTTGTGGCTACGGCGCTGTTCGTTGTTGCGTCCCTGGCCTTGGCCCTGGGGTTTGGCGCCTTGCGGACGGGCCTGGCCCTGACCGCGGGGCTGACCCTGGCCGTTGCCGTTGCGCTGGCCACCGCCACCCCCCTTGGCGCCGCGCTCACCCTGGGCGGCCTTGTTGTCGCGGATGCGCTGCATCATTTCCTGGCGTGCCGCCTTGGCGGCGGCAGCCATGACCTCGCGGCTCGGCGGCTTGCCCGCGCCGCCCCAGATGGTCTGGCGGCCCATGGCGATGGGCTCGGCGCGCTCGCCGGCCTCGGGGCCGTAGCCCTCGACCGGCACCACCGGGATCTGCTGCTTGGTGAAGCGCTCGATCTCGGCCATGAAGCCTTCCTCGTCCAGGCAGACCAGGTTGACGGCCTGGCCTTCCTTGCCGGCGCGGCCGGTGCGGCCGATGCGGTGCACATAGTCCTCCGGCACGTTGGGGATCTCGTAGTTCACCACGTGCGGCAGGTCGTCGATGTCGATGCCGCGCGCGGCGATGTCGGTGGCCACCAGGGCGCGGATCTCGCCGCTCTTGAAGCCGGCCAGCGCCTGGGTGCGGGCGCCCTGGCTCTTGTTGCCGTGCAGGGCCATGGCGGTGATGCCGTTTTTCTGCAGGTACTCGGCCACGTTGTTGGCGCCGAACTTGGTGCGCGTGAACACCAGCACCTGGCTCCAGTTGTTCTGGTTGATGATGTGGGCCAGCAGGGCCTTCTTCTTGCCGCGGCCCACGGGGTGCACGGCCTGCGTGATGCGCTGCACGGTCGTGTTACGCGGGGTCACCTGCACGCTTTGCGGGTTCTTGAGCAGGCCTTCGGCCAGGGCGCGGATCTCGTCGCTGAAGGTGGCCGAGAACAGCAGGCTTTGCTTCTCCTTGGGCAGCAGGGCCAGCACCTTCTTCACGTCGTGGATGAAGCCCATGTCGAGCATACGGTCGGCTTCGTCGAGCACCAGCATCTGCACCTGGGACAGGTCCATGAAACCCTGCTGCTGCAGGTCCAGCAGGCGGCCGGGCGTGGCGACCAGGATGTCCACGCCCTTCTTGAGACGGTTGATCTGCGGGTTCATGCCGACCCCGCCGAAGACCACGGAGGATCTCAGCTGCAGGTATTTGCCATAGGTCTGGACCGATTCCTCGACCTGGGCGGCCAGTTCGCGCGTGGGGGTGAGCACCAGGGCGCGGATGCCGGTACCGCCCCATTTGTTCTGGGCACTGCGGCTCATGCTCAGGCGATGCAGCAGCGGCAGGGTGAAGGCGGCGGTCTTGCCGGTGCCGGTCTGGGCGCCGCCGAGCAGGTCGCTGCCCTGCAGGATCAGCGGGATGGCCTGGGCCTGGATGGCGGTGGGGGTTTCGTAACCCTGCTCGCGCACGGCCTTGAGGATGGCGGGAGCCAGTTTCAGTTCTTCGAAGTTCATCAGGAAGGCGCTCATCCGGAGCGCAGGGATATCGGCCTGTACGGGGGCTGTGGGCTCCCGGCCAGTCAAAGGCAGATAAGGTTAAGGGTGGGGTGTGGCCGGACCGCCGGTGGCGGGGACGTGACCCCCAGCAGAGATGCTGGTGTTGCGGCCAACTGGAGCACAACGGACGCTATTGTCGCACGGTTCGTTGCCATCGTGCCGGGCCGGCGCAAATTGTTCATCTGACGACTTTTATGCGCCATCTCTGGTCATTTTTGTCATACCTGTAAGCAGATGTAGTTCGCGTGTATGCTAATCAGGCGGCTGCGGAGAAAATGTAACAAGTACCGGGTCGAGCCCGGGCAGGACATCGTTTTTCCTCATGAAGAAATTCCTCTCGCGGCGTCTGGGGGTGTCGG
The DNA here is from genome assembly GCA_038112835.1 of Curvibacter sp. GTDB lineage: Bacteria > Pseudomonadota > Gammaproteobacteria > Burkholderiales > Burkholderiaceae_C > Hylemonella. The sequence continues at coordinate 2,141 of JAYNNS010000084.1, forward strand.
ATGATCCGACCGCCGAGAAGCCATCCCTGCATGACTGCATCGAGGCCGTGCTGGAGCAGTCCGGCCCCCTGATCGACGATGTGCTCCGCGGCCTGGACATCGCGCTGCAGCAGGCCGGCAGCAAGGTCTCCAAGGTCAACCAGCGCACCCTGAGCCAGCCCATCGTCGAGGAACTGCGGCGCCAGGCCGAGGCCGTACGCGCCACCTTCGGCGTGCAGCTGCGCCTGGCCATCTATCGCAGTGGCAGCCATGCGAGTGACCCCGAGGCCCTGGTGCGCTTCGACGACATCCAGCTGCTCGACGAAGGCCAGCTCGAAGCCAACATCGAGTTCGCCCTGGCCCAGCAGGAAATCCAGTTCGCCACCGACGAGGTGATCCCGCCGCTCAACGCCCTGATCAGCAGCCTGATGGGCTGGATGTCGGTGCAGGCCCACCTGAACCCGCTGCGGCCCGAGACCTTTGCGCGCGCGCTGCGCGAGACCCTGCTGCAGCACGTGCCGAGCGAGCAGGCGCGCACGGCACTGATCACGCCGGCCGCCGGCATCCTGGGCAACAGCCTGCGCTCGCTCTACAAGGAGCTGGCCGACTGGCTGCGCTCCCAGGGGATCGAGCCGGTGGTGCCGCTGCTCACCGCCGCCGGCGATGCCGCCGGTGGCAAGCCGGTCGAAAACCCGGTGACCCGCACCATGCTCACGCTGGACAAGCTGCGCAGGCTGCTGACCACCGAGATCGAGCTCGGCGGCGGCAGCCACAAGGGCAAGGACTTCCTGCACACGGTGCCGGCCTCCATGGTGGCGCTCGAGGACCTGCGGATGGTCGAGCCCATGATCAAGCGTCTGAGCGAGCGCGCGCTCAAGGACGCCAAGGTGGCGGCCAAGAGCAAGAGCACCAACATGAACCGCGAGCTCGGCCAGCAGCTGGGCGAGGAGGTGGTGCGCCTCATGCTGGAGAACCTGGGCAAGGACCAGCGCCTGTTGCCGCCGGTGCGCGTGCAGGTCAAGGAACTCGAGCCCCTGCTGCTGCAGCTGGCGCAGAACGATCCGCGCTTCTTCAGCGACAAGCGCCACCCGGCGCGCCAGTTCCTGGACCGCATCACGCACCAGAGCCTGGGCTACAAGACCGAGAACGACGAGCGCTTCCAGCGCTTCCTCAAGATGGTGACCTCGGCCGTGCTGGAGCTGCTGGGCAGCGACGGCCATCCCGAGTCCTTCGCCCGGGCGCTCACCATGCTCGATGCCCAGTGGGCGCGCGTGGACCTGGCGCTCAAGGCCAGGCAGGAGGAGGCGGCGCGCGCCCTCATGCACGCCGAGCAGCGCAACCTGCTGGCGCAGCGCCTGGCGGCCGATTTCCAGGAGCGCATGCGCGACAAGAAGATCCCGGAGTTCATCCAGGCCTTTCTGAGCGGGCCCTGGCCCCAGGCCGTGGCCGAGTCGCAGCTGCGCGCCCGCGGCACCGACGACCCCGACGGCTATCTGGCCCTGGTGGACGATCTGCTCTGGAGCGTGCAGTCCAAGCTGGTGCGGCGCAACCGCGCGCGCCTGGTGCAGCTGGTGCCCAACCTGCTGGTCAAGCTGCGCCAGGGTCTGCAGCTGATCGACTATCCGCCCGAGCGCATTCCACGCTTTCTCGATGAACTGATCGGCCTGCACGAAAAGGCCTTCGAGCCGCCCAAGGCCAGGCCGGCCGAGCCCGAAGCGGCACCGGCGTCGGCAGCGCGTCCCCTGGCGCCGGGCGTGGTGCCCGAGGAGCTGGGCGGGCCGGTCGAGGGGCTGGAGGTCACGGAGCTGGCCAGCCTGCCCGACGAGCTGCCCGAGGCGTTTTCGCACGATCCGGGCGAGGCGAGCTCGGGCTTCGGCGTGCTCGAGGCGCCTGATGCCGACCAGATCTGGATGGCGGGCCATGAGGCCGACGAGGCCGGCTACCTGCCCGAGGGCGAAGTCATGTCCGAGGCCGGCAGTGCGGGCGCCCCCGTCTCCGCCAGTTGGAACGCCGCCGACCTGGCCATCGGCTGCTGGGTCGAGCTGCAGCTCAAGGGGGAGTGGGTGCGCGCCCAGCTGACCTGGGCCAGCCCGCACCGCACGCTCTTCATGTTCATCTCGGGCAAGGGCCTGGCGCATTCCATGTCGCGCCGGACCATGGAACAGCTGCGCACCAGCGGGCTCATGCGCGTGGTTTCCGAGCGCCACATGGTGGACAACGCCCTCGATGCCGTGGCCCAGGCCGCCCTGCTGAACGAACGTCAGCCGCCCAAGACGCCCAGGTCCTGAGCGGTGCCGCGGCGGCGGGCCGTGACATCCCGTCGCGCCGGCTGCGGAATAAGTCGCGCAGGGCGCGACTCTCTCGGACCCACCCGGGGATAATGCAGGTTTTACCCTGCAGAATCAGAGCCCATGGCCCAATACGTTTTTACCATGAACCGCCTCGGCAAGATCGTGCCGCCGAAGCGTCAGATCCTCAAGGACATCTCCCTGTCCTTCTTTCCCGGTGCCAAGATCGGCGTGCTGGGCCTGAACGGCTCGGGCAAGTCCACCCTGCTCAAGATCATGGCCGGCGTGGACAAGGAGTTCGAAGGCGAGGCCGCGCCCATGCCCGGCATCAAGATCGGCTACCTGCCGCAGGAGCCGCAGCTCGACCCGAACGAAACCGTGCGTCAGGCCGTGGAGGGCGGCATGGGCGAGGTCAAGGCCGCGCAGGCCCGCCTGGAGGAGGTCTACGCCGCCTATGCCGACGAGAACGCCGACTTCGACGCGCTGGCCGCCGAGCAGGCCCAGCTCGAGGCCATCATCGCCGCCGCCGGTGACGGTGGCGACCACCAGCTGGAGATCGCCGCCGACGCCCTGCGCCTGCCGCCCTGGGACGCCGTGATCAAGAACCTCTCGGGCGGCGAGAAGCGCCGTGTCGCGCTGTGCCGCCTGCTGCTGTCCAAGCCCGACATGCTGCTGCTCGACGAACCCACCAACCACCTGGACGCCGAATCCGTGGACTGGCTGGAGCAGTTCCTGCACCGTTTCTCGGGCACCGTGGTGGCCATCACCCACGACCGCTACTTCCTGGACAACGCCGCCGAGTGGATCCTGGAACTGGACCGCGGCCACGGCATCCCCTACAAGGGCAACTACAGCACCTGGCTGGAGCAGAAGGAGGCGCGCCTGGAGCAGGAGCAGCGCACCGAGGACGCCCGTACCAAGGCCATGAAGAAGGAACTGGAGTGGGCACGCCAGAACCCCAAGGGCCGCCAGGCCAAGAGCAAGGCCCGTCTGGCCCGCATCGAGGAGCTGAGCGACTACGAATACCAGAAGCGCAACGAGACCAACGAGATCTTCATCCCCGTGGCCGAGCGCCTGGGCACCGAGGTGATCGAGTTCGAGAACGTCTCCAAGTCCTTCAACGACCGCGTGCTGATCGAAAACCTGAGCTTCAAGATCCCGGCCGGTGCCATCGTCGGCATCATCGGCCCCAACGGCGCCGGCAAGTCGACGCTGTTCAAGATGATCGCCGGCCGCGAGCAGCCCGATGCCGGCAGCGTGAAGATCGGCAAGACCGTCAAGCTCGCCTTCGTGGACCAGAGCCGGGACGACCTGGCCAACGACAAGACCGTGTGGGAAGACATCTCGGGCGGCCTGGACATCATCAACGTGGGCAAGTTCCAGATGCCCAGCCGCGCCTACTGCGGCCGCTTCAACTTCAACGGCGGCGACCAGCAGAAGAAGGTGGGCCTGCTCTCGGGCGGCGAGCGCGGCCGCCTGCACCTGGCCAAGACCCTGATGCAGGGCGCCAACGTGCTGCTGCTGGACGAGCCCTCCAACGACCTCGACGTCGAGACCCTGCGCGCGCTGGAAGACGCGCTGCTGGAATACGCCGGCTCGGTCATGGTCATCAGCCACGACCGCTGGTTCCTGGACCGCATCTGTACCCACATCCTGGCCGCCGAAGGCGACAGCCAGTGGACCTACTTCGACGGCAACTACCAGGAGTACGAGGCCGACAAGAAGAAGCGCCTGGGCGAAGAGGGGGCTGCGCCCAAGCGCGTGCGCTTCAAGGCCCTGAAGTAAGGAGCCGGCCGCGACCGGCAGGAGCAGACCATGAGTTCACGCCCAGCTTCCGTGCGCCGCACGCCCCAGATCGACGGCCTCATCCGCGAGGCGGCACGGCACGGCCTGGACATCATGGACAACCTGCTGCGCCAGACGCGCGAGGCCCTGCAGCGCCAGATCGACCAGACCCGCGACGCGGCCGTGCGGGACGACAGGGCCCGCGCGGTGTCGGCCCTGGTGCAGGCGGCGCCCGAGTTGCGGGCGGGCTTTCCCGCGGCGCTGACCCAGGCCTTCGAGCGCGAGCTCGACGACAGCCCGGCGACCACCGGACTGGAGGCCGGGCCGTCGAGCATCAAGTTCGAGCAGCTGGAGCTCATGGATGAGCGCGAGGTGCAGCAGCGCATCAGCGCCGTGCGCGGCCTGCAGCAGGCCCTGCTGGAAACCGAGCACGAGCTTACCGAGCTCAACACCCTGGTCAGCGCCATCCTGGGTTTCGACCAGGTGCGGCCCGAGCGCAATCCTTTCCGTCCCGAGGTCTTCATGGACGCCCTGCAGGGTCTGCTCGGCCTTGTGCAGGGGCCTGCAAGCGCCCAGGCCCAGTGCCGCCAGATCATGGTGCCCCTGCTGGGCAAGTGCCTGCGCCCGGTCTACCTGGGGCTGCTGGCCCATCTGCGCAAGCAGCAGGTCCAGCCCGTGCGCTACGTGATCCAGCGCCATCCCGCGGGCAGCGGCATGGCCCCGCCGACCGGGCCAGTGCCGGGGGTGGCCCGGGCGGGTGCCGGGCCTGCTGCGGCGCCGGTGGCGGCCAGGAATGCCGTGGCCGCCCCGGGCCATGGTGGCGGACTGGCGCAGCAGGTCCATGCCGGGCAGCTGACGGTGCAGCAGTTGCACGGGCTGATGTCGGGCGCCCAGCAGGATGGCAGCCAGCTGGTGCAGGAGGTGGTGGGGCTGTTCATGCGCAACATCACCGAGAACCCGCACCTGCTGCCGCCCGTGCGCAGGCTGCTCGCCGGCATGGAGCCGGCGCTGCTGCAGCTGGCCCGCACCGACCTGCATTTCTTCAGCGACAAGAAGCATCCGGCGCGCGTGCTGCTGGAGGAGATCGCCCAGCACAGCTTCGCCTACGAGAGCGTGCATGCCGAAGGCTTCCCGCAACTCATGGACCGCCTGGAGCTGTGTCTGCATGTCATCACGCCGGCGACCGCCACCTCCGACATCTTTGCGCTGGCGCTGGCGCAGCTGCGCGAGGAATGGGACGCGGCCGAGCGCAGCCGCACCGCGCAGCAGCAGGCCGCGGTCCAGGCGCTGCAGCAGGCCGAGCGCCGCAACGAACTGGCGGACCAGATCGCCGAGCACATCCGCAAGCAGCCGGGCACCGTGCTGGTGCCCGACGTGGTGGTGGAATTCGCCTGTGGCCCCTGGGCCCAGGTCATGGCCCAGGCCCAGATGGAGGGCAAGGTCGACCAGCCGGGCGAGCCGGACCACGTGGCGCTGCTGGAGGACCTGTTCTGGAGCGTGCGCCCCGACCAGACGCGCCAGCAGCCTGGCCAGCTCCTCAAGCTGATCCCGCAGCTCGTGCAGGGACTGCGCCGCGGCCTGGCGCGCATCCACTACCCGCAGGAGCAGGCCGACCAGTTCTTCGGCCAGCTCTTCGCCTTGCACCAGGGCGGGATGGAGGGCATGTCCGCGGCCCGCAGCCTGCGGGCCGCGCCCCGTCCGGCGGCCTGGCTGGCGCCGGAGGAGGCGCGTGACTCGGGCTTCATGGATGACCTGGGCGGCCCGGCTGGCGGGGCCCGCGATGCGGCGGCCACGGTGCCGGGAGACTTCGCCACCGAGTTTCCGGCCACGGTGCCCATGGGCCTGGTGGACCGCGATTCGGACACCCATCAGGCTGCGCTGGAGATGACCGCGCCGGACGAGCTGGTGCTGGAGCAGCTGCAGCCGGGCAGCTGGGTCGAGCTGCAGGTCAGCGGCCAGTGGGTCCGCCTGCAGCTGGCCTGGCTCAGCGACAACGCCAGTCTGTGCCTGTTCTCCAGCAGCAACGGTGCCAACCATTCCATGACGCGGCGCATGTTCGAGCGGCTGGTCGGCCAGGGCCAGTTGCGCCTGGTGTCGCAGGGCCCCGTGGTCGAGCGCGCCTTCAACGCCGTGGCCGCGCTGGCGCTGCGCAACAGCGTCTACATGGCCAGCCGGGACGAGCCGCCGAACTGAGGGCGAAGGCCCCGGGCCTCAGCCCGGGGTGGCCGTCGCGGTCGCGCGATCCTCGCCGCGCAGGCGCCGCCGTACCAGATCGATGTGGTTGCGCAGCGCATAGAGCTCGTCCGCGTAGGACAGGGGGATGCGGATGCGGCCCACACGTGCCTCCAGCTCATCGAGTTCCTGCAACAGGGCCTGCACCGTGGCCTGGCCGGCCTGCAGCCGCTCCTCGATCTGGCGCAGCTGCGCATACCAGCGGAACACGCGCGAGCGCACGCGGAACTCGTAGAGCGGCGGCACGATGCGGCCCAGTGGCAGCAGCAGGGCGATGATCAGGCCCAGCGCCAGCCACATGCGCTCCAGCAGGTTGGCCAGCGAGAAGGGCAGGTAGCGCTGCAGCAGGGGCACGCCGTTGCGCAGGGTGCGCTCGGCTTCGCGTGCCAGCGGGTAGGTGGCCAGGTCGGCGTTGGGATAGCTGCGCGCGCGGTTGAACCAGCCGGCGCCGCGGTGCAGGCGCAGCGAGGCTTGCGAGAAGAGCTGCAGCAGGGCGGGATGCACGCCGGGGCCGGCCAGCAGCGTGGTGGTGGTGGCCACCAGCCGCACGTCGCGCGGCGGCAGGTCGGTGGCCAGGTCCACCACGCCCCGCGGCAGGGTGACCGGGCTCAGGAAATGGAAGCGCCGGGCGTAGGCCTCGCTCTGTGCCATGTCCATCAGGGCGATGCCCGGGGTCTTGAGCAGCATCTGCACCAGCAGCGATTCGGGTGCCGAGGCGAAGACCAGCGCGTCGATGCGACCATCCAGCAGCGCGACCACCGCGGGCGTGGGTTCGAGCTGCTGCAGCTGCAGCCTGCGCGGGTCCAGGCCGTTGGCCTCAATCAGCTGCTGCATCAGTGCCGGCACGCCGCTGCCCGCGCTGCCCACGTTGACACGCAGGCCCTGCAGGTCGCGCAGCGCGCCCAGCCGGGGCGCGGCCGCACTGCGGTAGAAAATCCAGAGCGGCTCGACGAAGAGATTGCCCAGCGCGGACAGGTCCTCGTCCTCGTCGGGGTTGCCGCTGCCGCCCTGCACAAAGCCCAGGTCCACCTCGCCCTGGCGCAGCAGCGCGAGATTTTCGGCCGAGCCCTGGCTGGGCCGCAGCACCACCTCGATACCCTGCTGGGCCAGCACTTGGGCGTAGCGCTTGCCCCATTCGTCGTAGGCGCTTTGCGCCGGCCCCGTGGCCAGCGTCACGCGGCGCGGCGGCATGGGGTCCAGCCACCAGTAGGCCAGCACCAGCAGGCCAGCCGCCAGCAGCACGAAGGGACCGGCGGAGGCCAGCAGGTCACGCAGGTTGGACAGCCAGGCGCCGAGCTTCTGTTTCATGGGCGGGTCTCCTCCAGCTCGCCGCAGGCCGGCCAGTGCTGTGTGGCCAGCGTCAGGCCGCGCGCCGCGTGCACGGCGTTGACCACCGCGCGTGCCGTGGCCTCGGCGGCCAGCGTGGCCAGCAGCAGCGGGTCGGCCGCGCGGCCGCTGGCGCCGGTGGCCAGCGCGAACAGGGTGTCGCCGTCGAGCGGCGTGTGCACGGGGTTGATGC
>JAYNNS010000085.1:0-1196 GCA_038112835.1 Curvibacter sp.
GGACAGTGAAACGCCTCAGCGCCGATGATAGTGCGGGTTCCCGTGTGAAAGTAGGACATCGTCAGGCTCTTACAGCAGAAAACGCCCCGTCTCAGGACGGGGCGTTTTTATTTGTGCTTCCAGAATCCTTCGTGCATAGTTTGCACGAGGCCTGTGCCCGATGGAAGGGGCAAGGCCTGGTCTACTTGCCGGCGCGCAGCTCGCGCCGCAGGATCTTGCCCACATTGGACTTGGGCAACTCGTCGCGGAACTCGATGTACTTCGGGTGCTTGTAGCCGGTCAGGTTCTGCGCACAGTACTTGGCCACATCGTCCTCGCTCAGGGTCGGGTCACTGCGCACCACATAGACCTTGATGGCCTCGCCCTGCTTGGCGTCGGGGACGCCGATCACTGCACACTCGAGCACGCCATCGCACAGCGAGATGACGTTCTCCAGCTCGCTGGGGAAGACGTTGAAGCCGCTGACCAAGATCATGTCCTTCTTGCGATCGACGATCTTGGTGTAGCCCCGCGGGTCCATGATGCCGATGTCGCCGGTACGCATGAAACCGTCAGGCGTGAAGGCCTTGGTGGTCTCCTCGGCCTGCTGGTAATAGCCGGTCATCACGTTCGGCCCCTTGACGCAGATTTCCCCGGATTCTCCGACGGGCAGGGAGCGCCCCTCGTCATCCTTGATCGCGATCTCGACGCCCGGCAGGGGCAGGCCGATGGTGCCGCTGAAGGTCTTGGCGGTGACCGGGTTATTGGTGCCGATGGCGCAAGTCTCGCTCATGCCCCAGCCTTCGACCATGGCACAGCCGGTGACTTCCTGCCAGTGCTTCGCCGTCCCTTCCGAAGCGGCCATGCCACCCGCCTGGGAGATGCAGAGATGCGAGAAATCGACGGTGCGGAACTGCGGGTGCTGGAGCAGCGCGTTGAAGAGGGTGTTGACTGCCGGCAGCATGTGGAAAGGACGACGCTTGAGCACTTCGACGAACTTGCCGATGTCGCGCGGGTTGGGGATCAGCGTCATGTGCGAGCCCCAGCGGATGGCCAGGAAGCACAAGGTCAGTGCGAAGATGTGGTAGAGCGGCAGCGGCACCACCATGGTTTCCTTGCCCGGCTCGAAGGTGGCGGTCAGCACCGCGCGCACCTGCAGCAGGTTGGCGGCCAGGTTGCCATGGGTCAGCATTGCGGCCTTCGGTGCGCCGGCGGTG
>JAYNNS010000085.1:1206-9911 GCA_038112835.1 Curvibacter sp.
CACAAGGTGAGTGCGAAGATGTGGTAGAGCGGCAGTGCGGCGATGCTGTTGGTCTCGCGCACATTGCCGACCCGGTCGAGCGCGGGCGTGAACCAGGCTTCAGCCTGCAGGATGGCAGCCACGACATTGCGGTGCGTGAGCACGGCGCCCTTGCTCAGGCCCGTGGTCCCGCCTGTGTATTGCAGAAAGGCGATCGAGTCCAGGTTGGCTTGCGAGGGCTTGAGCGTCAGCTGGGCGCCCTCGGACAGCGCGCGGCGAAAGCCGGTGACGGTACGGCCTTCAGTCAGCGGCAGTTTGAAGGGCGGGACCATCTTGGCCAGATGGCGGATGGCAAACGTGAGCCAGCGGCCGTACCAGGGACCGAGCAGATCGCCGAAAGCCGTCAGCACCACATGCCGGACCTGCGTGCGCTCGATCACCTCCTCCAGCGTGTGGGCGAAGTTCTCCAGCACCACGATGGCCGTGGCACCCGAATCCTTGAGCTGGTGCTCGAGCTCGCGCGCGGTGTAGAGCGGGTTGACATTGACGCAGGTGTAGCCGGCACGCAGGATGGCCGCCATGGTGACGGCGAACTGCGGCACGTTGGGCAGCATGATGGCCACGCGGGCGTTGGGCTCCAGACCCAGGCGCTGCAGCCAGGCGCCCAGCGCGGCCGAGAGCTCGTCGAGCTGGCGATAGCTCATCCAGCGTTCCATGCAGACCGAGAACGGTTGCGTGGCGTTCTTGCGAAAGGACTCCTCGAGCAGCTGCGCCAGCGAGGCGTACTGCGAGGGATCGACGTCGTGCGGAACGCCGGCGGGGTAGCTTGGCAACCAGATTTTTTCCATCGAAGACTCCATGACCCAGCTATTGAACCCCAGACTGCGCACCTGGGGACACCGGGCTTGTCCTAGGTCGAGAGTGAAAACTGTCACGCAGGCGTCAAGCGCGTGCCCGGTTTGGCGATCGACCGAAATGCCCGTACATTCGTGGCATGGATGCGAATCAAGAGGGTGAGGGCGGCAGCGCGGATCTGCTGCGCATGCTGCCCCCCGAACAGAGCGCGACGCCGCGAGCGCCCTGGGTGGCCGTCATCCGTCGGCTCGGCGCGCGGCATCGCGGCCGGATCACGCGCCACCTGCAGTCGCTCGACGAGCATGACCGCTACCTCCGTTTCGGCTACATGGCCAATGACGCGCAGATCCAGGCCTACACGGACAGCCTCGATTTCGAGCATGACGCCGTCTTCGGCATCTACAACCGCCGGTTGGAGCTGGTGGCCATGGCCCATCTGGCCCACTCGGTGGACCGCAGCTATGACGCCTGCGCCGAATTCGGCGTCTCGGTGCTGCCCTCGGTGCGTGGCCATGGTTACGGCAGCAAGCTGTTCGCGCGTGCCATGCGCCATGCCCGCAACGAGGGCGTCTACCTCATGTTCATCCACGCGCTGAGCGAGAACAAGGCGATGCTGAACATAGCCCGCAAGGCCGGAGCGACGGTGGAATACGATGGTTCGGAAGCGAGGGCCTACTTGCGCCTGCCGCCGGCCACCTTCGAAAGCCAGGTGACCGAGATGCTGGAGGAGCAGCTGGCCCAGACCGACTACCGGCTCAAGGTGCAGGCCAAGCAGTTCTGGGACTTCATCTCCGGCCTGCAGGACGTGCGCCGCGGCGTGGGCGAGGCCCGGCACAGATCCTCGCCCTGAGGCGTGAGGCGCCTGTCATCGGGCGCCAACCCCGATCCGCTATCCTATGGGGGTCGCAACTACCGCACCCCGGTGCAGCCGTCAGTGCCTGACCCCCATCCGGCGCGCGTCCCCGAAAAAGAGGACAAGCGCACTTTCCTGAAGAAACTGGCCGAGTTCATCCACCCCGGACCGGACTCCACGGCCGAACTGATCGAAACCCTGGCCGAGGCCGAAGACAACCAGGTCATCGGCGCCGAGTCGCGCTACATGCTCGAAGGCGTGCTGCGCATGGCCGACATGACGGCCGGTGACGTCATGGTGCCGGCCCCGCGCATGGACCTGGTCGACATCAACGCCCCGTTCGACGAGCTGCTGCATCTGGTCATCGACACCGCGCACTCGCGCTTCCCGGTCTACGAGGGCGAGCGCGAGAACATCATCGGCATCCTGATGGCCAAGGATCTGCTCAAGCTGCAGCGCGCCCCCGAGCTCAACATCCGCGCCCTGCTGCGTCCGGCCGTGTTCGTACCCGAGAGCAAGGGCCTGAACGACCTGCTGCGCGAGTTTCGAGGCACCCGCAACCACCTGGCCATCGTGATCGACGAGTTCGGCCGCGTGGCCGGCCTGATCACCATCGAGGACGTGCTCGAGCAGATCGTCGGCGAGATCGAGGACGAATTCGACATCTCCGAGGATGAGGGCGACATCTTCGGCCTGGCCGACCAGACCTACCGCGTCAGCGGCAGCGCCTCCATCGAGCGCGTCAACGAGGCCTTCGAGGTACAGATCGCCGGCAGCGATCCGGACGAGAGCTTCGATACCATCGGCGGCCTGATCGCCCACGAAATGGGTCATGTGCCGCGGCGCGGCGAACAGCATGTGCTCGCCGGGCTGCGCTTCGTGGTGCTGCACACCAAGGGTGGCGCCGTGAAGTGGTTCAAGGTCTCGCCCGCGACCCCGCGCAAGCCCCATGGCTGAAGGCCGGGCGCGCGCTGGCGCCGGGGCCCTGAGCCTGCTGGCCGGCGCGGCCCAGGCCCTGTCCCTGGCTGCGCCCTGGGATGGCCAACCCCGCTGGTGGCTGCAGCTGCTCTCGCTGGGCCTGCTGGCCTGGCTGCTCGAGCGCAGCGGGCACTGGAAGCAGGCCGCCCTGGGCGGCTGGCTCTACGCCACGGCCTGGCTGACGGGCACCTTCTGGTGGCTCTACATCTCCATGCACACCTACGGCGGCCTGCCGGCGCCGCTGGCCGTCCTGGCCGTGTTTGCCCTGGCCGGTGCGCTGGCGCTCTATTACGCCGTCGCCTGTGCGCTGTACCGGCGCCACGCACCCGCCTCGCGTGCCGGGCGGGCCCTGCTGTTCGCGGCGCTCTGGCTGCTGGCCGAGCTGGCACGCGGGGTCTGGTTCACGGGCTTCGGCTGGGGCGGCGGCGCCTATGCCCATGTCGACGGACCGCTGGCGGGCTACGCACCCTGGGTCGGGGTCTACGGCATCACGGCCATCGCGGCCTGGCTGGCCCTGACCATCCCCCAGATCTGGGCCTGCGGGCACTGGCAGCGCATCGCGGCCCTGGCCGTGCTCGCCCTGCCTTCGGTCCACCAGATGGGCCAGCCCGAGACCACCACGTCGAGCGGCATGCTGGCGGTGGCCCTGCTGCAGGGCAATATCCCGCAGGACGAGAAGTTCCAGCCCGGCAGCGGCGTGCCCCAGGCCCTGCGCTGGTACGGCGAGCAATTGCTGGACAACCGCGCGCCCCTGGTCGTGGCCCCCGAGACGGCGCTGCCCCTGTTGCCGCGCCAGCTGCCCGAGGGCTACTGGGCCGCCCTGCGCGCCCGCTATGTCGATGGCGAGCAGGCCGCGCTCATCGGCCTGCCTCTGGGCAGCCTGTCCGAGGGCTACAGCAACTCGGCCGTAGGCCTGGCGCCGGGGCGCGAGCCCTGGCGCTACGACAAGCACCACCTTGTGCCCTTCGGCGAATTCATCCCCTGGGGCTTCCGGTGGTTCACGGCCATGATGAACATCCCCCTGGGCGACTTCAGCCGCGGCGGCGTGGGGCAGCCTTCCTTCGCGTGGCAGGGCCAGCGCCTGGCGCCCAACATCTGCTACGAGGACCTGTTCGGCGAAGAGCTGGGCGCCCGCTTTGCCGACCCGGCGCAGGCGCCCACCATCTTCGTCAACCTGAGCAACATCGCCTGGTTCGGCAACACCGTGGCCATCGACCAGCACCTGCAGATCTCGCGCATGCGGGCGCTGGAGTTCGAGCGCCCCTTCGTGCGCGCCACCAACACCGGTGCCACGGCCCTGATCGACCACCGCGGCCAGGTGCAGGCCATGCTGCCGCGGCACACCCGCGGGGTGCTGCAGGTCGAAGTGGAGGGCCGGCACGGCCTCACACCCTATGCCCGCTGGGTGGCCCCGGCCGGGCTGTGGCCGCTGTGGGGCCTGGGCCTGGCTGTGTGGCTGCTGGCGGCCTGGCGCCGGCGGGCCTGAGCCGGGCCGGCAGACCGGCCGAAGCCCCGTAAAATCGCGGGTTCACGCGGGAAACCGCCCCTCACAGCGCAGCGGTGCGCATTTCGCCCGCCTGCGCCTGCCCACTATGTTGACCTTCCAGCAAATCATTCTGAAACTGCAGGCCTACTGGGATGCCCAGGGCTGCGCGCTTCTGCAGCCCTACGACATGGAAGTCGGGGCCGGCACCTCGCACACGGCCACCTTCCTGCGCGCCCTCGGCCCCGAGCCCTGGAAGGCCGCCTACGTGCAGCCCAGCCGCCGCCCCAAGGACGGCCGCTACGGCGAGAACCCCAACCGCCTGCAGCACTACTACCAGTACCAGGTGGTGCTCAAGCCGGCGCCGAGCAACATCCTCGAGCTCTACCTGGGCTCGCTCGAGGCCCTGGGCTTCGATCTGAAAAAGAACGACATCCGTTTCGTCGAGGACGACTGGGAGAACCCCACGCTGGGCGCCTGGGGTCTGGGCTGGGAAGTCTGGCTCAACGGCATGGAAGTGACGCAGTTCACCTACTTCCAGCAGGTCGGCGGCATCGATTGCAAGCCCATCACCGGCGAGATCACCTACGGCCTGGAGCGCCTGGCCATGTACCTGCAAGGCGTGGACAACGTCTACAAGCTCCAGTGGACCGACACCATGAGCTATGGCGACGTCTACCTGCAGAACGAGAAGGAACAGTCGGCCTACAACTTCGAGCACAGCGACGCCGATTTCCTGTTCACGGCCTTCAACGCGCACGAGAAGCAGGCCCAGCACCTGATGGAGCAGCAGCTGGCCTTGCCGGCCTACGAGCAGGTGCTCAAGTGCGCGCACAGCTTCAACCTGCTGGACGCACGCGGCGCCATCTCCGAGACCGAACGCGCCGCCTACATCGGCCGCATCCGCAACCTGGCGCGCAGCGTCGCGCAGAGCTACTACGACAGCCGCGAGCGCCTGGGCTTTCCCATGGCGCCGCGCGAGTGGGTGGCCCAGATCGACAAGATGAGCGAGAAGAAAGCCGCCTGAGACCATGAGCATGAACAACCTTCTCGTCGAACTGTTTGTCGAAGAGCTGCCACCCAAGGCGCTCAAGAAGCTGGGTGAGGCTTTCGCCACCGTGCTGGCCGATCAGCTCAAGGCCCAGGGCCTGGCTTCGGCCGATTCCGTCGTCACGCCCTATGCCTCGCCGCGTCGTCTCGCCGCGCACATCACGCAGGTGGCCCTCAAGGCGGCTGACAAGGCCGTGCAGCAGAAGCTCATGCCCGTGAGCGTGGGCCTGGATGCGGCGGGTCAGGCCACGCCTGCCCTGCTCAAGAAGCTGACGGCGCTGGGTGCCGATGTGTCCAATCCGGCCCAGGCTGTGGCGGCGCTCAAGCGCGCCCCCGACGGCAAGGCCGAGGCCCTCTACTACGACAGCCTCGTGACCGGTGCCACGCTGGACACGGGCCTGCAGAAGGCGCTGGACGAGGCCCTGGCCAAGCTGCCCATCCCCAAGGTCATGAGCTACCAGCTCGAGAGCGATTGCGAACTGCCTGGCTGGAGCAGCGTCCACTTCGTGCGCCCGGCGCACGGCCTCGTGGCCCTGCACGGCAGCACCGTGGTGCCCGTCAAGGCCCTGGGTCTGACGGCCGGCAACAGCACGCGCGGCCACCGCTTCGAGGCGAAGAAAGACGTGGTCGTGCTCCAGGACGCCGACAGCTACGCCACCACCCTGCGCGAGGACGGTGCCGTCATCGCGTCGTTTGCCGAGCGCCGCGCCGAGATCGAGCGCCAGCTCGCGGCAGCGGCCGCCAAGGTTGGCGGTGGCGTGCGTCCCATCGAGGACGAGGCGCTGCTGGACGAAGTCACGGCCCTGGTGGAGCGTCCCAATGTGCTGGTCTGTGCGTTCGAGAAGGAATTCCTCGCCGTGCCGCAGGAATGCCTGATCCTCACCATGAAGGCCAACCAGAAGTACTTCCCGCTGCTGGACGCCGCAGGCCGGCTCACGAACCGGTTCCTCGTGGTCAGCAACATCAGCCCGGCCGACCCGAGCGCCGTGATCGGCGGCAACGAGCGCGTGGTGCGTCCGCGCCTGGCCGACGCCAAGTTCTTCTTCGACCAGGACCGCAAGAAGACGCTGGCATCGCGCGTCGAGGGCCTGGGCAAGGTGGTCTATCACAACAAGCTGGGCACGCAGGGTGAGCGCGTGGAGCGCGTGCGTGTGATTGCACGAGGGATTGCGCATGAGTTGCGTGATCTCGCGCTGCTGGACAAGGTTGACCAGGTCGCTCAACTGGCCAAGACCGATCTGCTGACCGACATGGTGGGCGAGTTCCCCGAGCTGCAGGGCATCATGGGGGGCTATTACGCGCGCCACGACGGCCTGGGCGAAGAGATCGCCCACGCGATCGAGGACCACTACAAGCCGCGCTTCGCCGGCGACGAACTGCCGCGCAACACGGTGGGCCTGGTCGTGGCCCTGGCCGACAAGCTCGAAACGCTGGTCGGCATGTTCGGCATCGGCAACCTGCCCACGGGGGACAAGGATCCGTTCGCGCTGCGCCGTCACGCCCTGGGCGTGATCCGCATGCTGGGTGAGAAGAACCTG
The DNA here is from genome assembly GCA_038112835.1 of Curvibacter sp. Classification (GTDB taxonomy): domain Bacteria; phylum Pseudomonadota; class Gammaproteobacteria; order Burkholderiales; family Burkholderiaceae_C; genus Hylemonella. Next base: position 7,943 of record JAYNNS010000085.1, read on the forward strand.
GCCCTGGACCTGTCCGCCTTGCTCCGGGCCGCGCTGCCGGCTTTCGGCGACAAGATCAGCGATGCCACGCCGGCACTGGCCGACTTCATCTACGACCGCCTGGCCGGCAGCCTGCGCGAGCAGGGCTACAGCGCGCAGGAAGTGGACGCCGTGCTGGCCCTGCGTCCGCAGCGCCTGGGCGATGTGGCCCAGCGCCTGGCGGCCGTGCGCGCCTTTGCCGTCCTGCCCGAGGCCGCGGCCCTGGCCGCTGCCAACAAGCGCATCGGCAACATCCTCAAGAAGGCGGGCGAAGTCGATGCCCACGTCAACCCGGCCCTCCTCAAGGAGGCGGCCGAGCAGCAGCTCTACGCCGCCATGCAGGATGTGGTGCCCCGGGCCGACGCCCAGTTCGAGGCCGGCGACTACACGGCTGCGCTCAGGACCCTGGCCGCGCTGCGTGTGCCCGTCGATGCCTTCTTCGACGGCGTGATGGTGAACGCCGAAGAGATGGACCTGCGCCTGAACCGCCAGGGCCTGCTCAAGAAGCTGCACGACGCGATGAACCGCGTGGCCGACCTCGCACGCCTGGCGACCTGAGAGGTCCGGCGGCATGCACACGATGAAGCTGGTCATCCTCGACCGCGACGGCACCATCAACGAGGACAGCGACGACTACGTCAAGTCCGAGGCCGAGTGGCAGCCGCTGCCCGGGGCGCTGGAGGCGATCGCCAGGCTCAACCACGCCGGCTGGCATGTGGTGGTGGCGTCCAACCAGTCGGGGCTGGGCCGTGGCCTGTTCGACGTGGCGGCGCTCAATGCCATGCACGCCAAGATGCACAAGCTGCTGGCCGCAGCCGGCGGCCGGGTCGAGGCCATCTTCTACTGCCCGCACGCGCCCGACCAGGCCTGCCGTTGCCGCAAGCCCCTGCCCGGCCTGTTCGAGCAGATCGGCGAGCGCTACGGCGTGGCGCTCAAGGGTGTGCCCACGGTGGGCGATTCGGCGCGCGACCTGATCGCCGGCGCCGCCGCCGGCTGCGAGCCCCACCTGGTGCTCACCGGCAAGGGGGACAAGCTGCGCGGTCAGCCCCTGCCCGACAACTTCCCGGCCGGCACACGGGTGCACGAGAACCTGCTGGCCTTTGCCGACTACCTGGTGTCGCGTGACGGCACTGCCTGAAGGAAACCTTGAAACACACCATGGCCTTGCTGCGCTCCATCGTTCATGCCCTGTGGATGCTGGTCACCGTCATTCCCTGGGCCATCATCATGCTGCTGGCCTCCATCCGCATCCGCGGCAATCCGCTGTACTGGATGGCGGCGCGCTGGCTGGGCTGGGCCATCGACGGCGCGCGCGTGATCCTGGGTATCCGGGTGCGTGTCAGCGGCATGGAGCACCTGCCGCCGGGCGAGACCAGTCCGGCCATCCTGCTGGTCAAGCACCAGTCCACCTTCGAGACCTTCCTCATGCCCACGCTGATGCCGCATCCGCTGGCCTACGTGTTCAAGAAGGAGCTGCTCAGCGTGCCTTTCTTCGGCTGGGCCATGGGGCGGCTGGACATGATCCACATCGACCGCTCGCAGCGTACCGAGGCCTTTTCCAAGGTGGTGGCGCAGGGCAAGGCGCTGCTCGCGCGCGGGGTCTGGATCATCATGTTCCCCGAGGGCACGCGCATCCCGCGCGGCGAGAAGGGGACCTACAAGACCGGCGGCACCCGCCTGGCTGTCGAGACCGGCGCGCCCGTGATCCCGATCGCCGTGACCTCGGCCAAATGCTGGCCGCGCAAGGCCTTCATCAAGCGGCCCGGTATCGTCGATGTGTCGATCGGCCGGCCCATCCCCAGCGTCGGCCGGGAGCCGGCCGAGCTGATGCAGGAAGTCGAGGCCTGGATCGAGGCCGAGATGCGCCGCCTGGACCCGGACGCGTACAAATGACTTACCCCCAGGCTGCGCGCACTGCGTGTCGCTTCGCCACCCCCCTTGCAGGGGGCAA
>JAYNNS010000086.1:0-6720 GCA_038112835.1 Curvibacter sp.
TCACCCGGGGCTGGCAATCAGTCGTGCATCGCAGCCCCAATATGTGGACATTGATTGGTTTGGGCACAGGAGCGGCCTTTCTTTACAGCGTGGTCGCTACTGTGGCGCCCGGAGTGTTCCCGGCCTCGTTCATGTCCATGGGCCGCGTAGGCGTGTACTACGAGGCCGCAGCCGTGATCATCTCCCTAACTCTGCTGGGCCAAGTGCTGGAGCTGAAGGCCCGGTCACAGACATCGGCGGCGATCCGATCGCTCCTCGGGCTTGCGCCCAAGACCGCGCGACGCATCCGTCCGGATGGCGGTGAAGAGGACGTTCCACTGGCTCATGTCCACATCGGAGACCTGCTGCGTGTGCGTCCCGGCGAGAAGGTGCCGGTGGACGGTGTCGTCGTCGAGGGCCAGAGTTCGGTGAACGAATCGATGCTCACAGGGGAACCCCTGCCCGTGACCAAGCAGGCGGGGGACAAGTTGATCGGCGCGACGCTCAACACCAGCGGGGCCCTTGTCATGCGGGCAGAGAAAGTCGGATCAGCCACCGTGTTGTCGCAGATCGTGCAGATGGTGGCACAGGCACAGCGCTCAAAGGCTCCTCTGCAGCGGATGGCCGACCAGGTAGCGGGGCGCTTCGTTCTGGCGGTCGTGGCGATCGCCATGGCAACCTTCGTGGCTTGGGGAGTCTTTGGACCCGAGCCAAGCTGGGTCTTCGGTCTGATCAACGCAGTCGCGGTTCTCATCATCGCCTGCCCATGCGCCCTGGGCCTTGCGACACCGATGTCCATCATGGTGGCCACAGGCAAGGGAGCCACACAAGGCGTGCTGTTTCGGGATGCTGCGGCGATCGAAAACCTGCGCAAGATTGATACGCTGATCATTGACAAGACCGGAACTCTGACAGAGGGGCGGCCCACCTTTAATCGAGCCGTTCCCACGCTCAGATTCACGGATCGAGAAGTCTTGCGTCTAGCGGCCAGTCTGGACCAGGGCAGTGAACACCCGCTAGCCGAAGCCATCGTCCAGTCTGCCCGGGCCCAGGGATTGACACTGGACAAGCCCAGTCAGTTTGAGTCCAGCTCGGGTATAGGCGTGCGTGGCCTGATTCAAGGTCAGAGGATATTGCTAGGTAACACCGCTTTGATGCAGCAATCCGGTGTCGGGGTAGACGGTCTGGTACCGCAAGCGGAAAAACTCCGAGCCGAGGGCGCCAGCGTCATGTATCTGGCTGTCAATGGAGAGCTCGCCGGTTTGCTGGCGGTGTCTGATCCGATCAAGACCAGTACCCCTGAGGCACTGGAGGTTCTGAAGGCTGCGGGACTGCGCATCGTGATGGCCACCGGTGACGGTCTGACCACGGCCAAAGCCGTGGGCCTGAAGCTCGGCATTGATGAAGTGCACGGCGAGGTCAAGCCGGCAGACAAGCTGGACCTCGTTGCACGACTGCAGCGCGAAGGCCGGGTAGTGGCCATGGCTGGGGATGGCATCAATGATGCGCCGGCGCTGGCCAAGGCCGATGTGGGCATTGCCATGGGCACGGGTACCGACGTGGCAATGAACAGCGCTCAGGTGACCCTGGTCAAGGGCGACCTGCGCGGTATCGCCGTGGCGCGTGAGCTCTCGCTGTCAACAGTGCGCAACATGAAACAGAACCTAATGTTTGCGTTTCTCTACAACGCACTGGGTATCCCGGTGGCCGCTGGCGTGCTGTACCCGCTCACGGGCTGGTTGCTGTCGCCGCTTATCGCTGCACTGGCGATGAGCCTGAGTTCTGTGTCGGTCATCGGGAATTCTCTGCGTTTGAGGCGCTGAGGCTTCACGCGCAGCACCTAGACAGGCGATCACCTTAAAGACTCCTATAATGCAACCATGCGCAAGCTGCTCACCCTGCTGCTAAGTCTCGCACTGGCCCTGCCGGCCAGTGCGACGGTGGGCACCTTGGCGCAACCGTGTTCGATGCATGACATGACGTCACTGAGTGCCGTAGATGAAACAGGCATGGGCATGGAAGAAACAGCCACCGACTGCTGCAATGATCTGGCTACCGTCCTGAGAACGGGCAAGACGTGCAAGACCGGACTTGAGTGCGCAGGATTGGCCAGCATCGCGCTGCCGATGCTGCCTACCTTTTCCTTCGTGGCCTCTCATGTCGAGCCTGCGATCAGGTTCCAGACCACGCCTCCTCCCGCCAGGCTAAGCACCATCTGGCGACCTCCCACCCAAATCTGACCCCGCTGCATTGAGTCCCAGCCCTTGAGGGCTGGGGTCGTGCATTCGCTCGCCAAGCCTCAGGCTTGGCTCTGCCGTATCCGGAGGTCAGTATGTATTTTTCTCATCAAGCCCCAGCAGGGGCGATTCATGGCGTCCGCCCTTGCAGGCCGGTTCGTCGCGCAACATCGTCTACACCATGGCGAACCATCTGGATAGCCGTTGGGCTGCTGTTCACACTTGCCCTCAGGCCAGTTTGGGCTGATGCGCCAGCTCCGGCAGACCTGAGCCTGCGCTCTGCCATCACGGCAGCGCTGGAGCGCTCGCAAGCTTTGGCGGTTCCGGCGGCCAACGCCCGGGCGGCACGGGAATTGGCGGTGGCTGCCGGGCAACGCCCGGATCCCGTGTTGAGCTTCTCTCTGAACAACGTGCCCATCAACGGCGCGGACCGCTGGAGTACCACCAATGATTTCATGACGATGAAGTCAGTGGGGATCATGCAGACCTTGCCTAGCCAGGCCAAGCGCCAGGCGCGCAGCCAGAAATTCGAGCGTGAAGCCGATGCGGCTCTCGAACAAAGGCAGATGCTGGCCACAGAGATACAGCGTGAAACCGCTGTCGCCTGGTTTGAGTTGCGTGCCGTTGCGCTCAAAGTCAGCCTGCTGAAAACGCAGATCGACGAAGCTGGCCGTCAGGTACTGGCCACGCAGACCGCGTTTCGCAGTGGGCGTGGCTCCCAGACCGACTGGATCGCTGCGCGGGATGCACTGTCACGGCTGGAGCAGGCGCTGCTGCAGATGCAGGCGGACCAAGCCTCTGCGCGCAGCACGCTCGCGCGGTGGACGGGCCTGGCCTCCGGCATAGCCCTGAACGATCCCCTGCCGATTTCCAGCTCCAGCCTGGATGCGCGCCCCTTCTCCGCCGCGCTGGATCAGCACATTGCCTTGCGCGCCATGCAATCACGCGTCGAAGCCGCTCGCGCCAATGCCGAAGTGATGCGGCTGGAGCGTGAACCCGACTGGAGCGTGGAGCTGATGCTGAGTAAACGTGGGCCGCAGTACTCGGACATGATGTCGGTCGGGCTGTCAGTGCCGCTGACCTGGGATCGTCCCCAGCGCCAGGACCGGGAGCTGGCTGCAAGCCTGGCCCAGGCCGATGCGCTGGAGGCCGAACTGAACGAAGCCCGCCGCGAGCGACTGCTGGACATGGAGCGCCAGCACCAAAGCTGGCGCGCTGCTCTGGCGCAGCTTCAAGTGGTCGATCGAGATCGTCTACCGCTTGCGCAGCAACGGGTGGAAGCTGTACTTGCAGCCTATCGATCCGGCACGACACCACTCACGACGGTCCTGGAGGCCCGTCAGGCAGCGCTGATGCTGGCTATCGAGCGCATCGATATCGAACTGCAGGCAGCCAGGCTGTGGTCGGCGCTCGAATATCTGATCCCGAATTCAACCCCGGTGCGGGAATGAGGTGTAGCCATGAAGATTCAAATCAAAACCATACAAGTCCCGGCCTATTGGGCCGCCCTCATCCTGGCCCTCGTAGCCTTCGGCTTCTGGTTGCTCGGCGCTCGGATGGCGCCCTCGACCACTGGCGGAGCGACACCGGGGGCCGCAAGCACGACAAGCACTCCCATGGAGGACCCGGGAACCTGGTCCATGGCACAGGGCGAGGACGCCACGCGCCGGCATCTGCGCGAGGGCTTGAGGGCAGGTGATATAGACCCCCAGACCGGGCGCACCATCCTTTTTTACGTTGACCCCATGGTGCCCGGCAAGAACTTTGACGCACCGAGCAAGTCACCTTTCATGGACATGATGCTGGTGCCGCGCTATGCCGGTGCGGGTGATGCCGATGCCGGACTGGTCAGCGTCAGCCCACGCATCCAGCAAAACCTCGGTTTGCGTACGGCTACGGTGATCGAGGGAGTCTTGTCGACCGGCATCTCAGCGGTTGGCAACATCGCCTGGAATGAGCGGCTGCAGACGACGCTGAGCAGCCGTGCCATGGGCTATGTGGAGAAGTTGCATGTACGTGCCACTCTGGATACCGTGACGAAGGACCAGCCGCTGCTGGACATCTATGTACCGGACTGGGTGGCCGCGCAGGAGGACTACCTGGCCATCACCCGGATGCAGGGCGCTGATCTGGATGTCCTGCGTCAAGCCGCTTTGCAACGCATGCGCCAGGTCGGCATGTCCGAGGAGCAGATACGCCAGGTGACGGATAGTGCATCCCTGCAAGCTCGCTTGACCCTGCGTGCGCCCCAGACCGGCGTGCTGACCGAACTCATGGTGCGCGAAGGGGGCACCGTCATGCCGGGCATGCTGCTGCTGCGCCTGCAAGGCACCCAGACCGTCTGGGCCGAGGCCGAGGTGCCGGAAAGCCAGATCGCCGAGCTCAGGCCGGGTATGGTCGTGCGTGCCAGCAGTCCGGCGTTTCCTGAAGCGACCTTTGAAGGTCGGGTGCAAGCCCTGCTGCCGCAGGTGGATGCCAGCACACGGACCCTCAAAGCCAGATTGGAGTTGCGCAACCCAGGTGCCAAACTCACGCCCGGCATGCTGGTCCAGATGCAGCTCGCCGGAGCCGCGCGCAAAGCCACTTTGCTTGTTCCCAGCGATGCTGTGATCCGTACCGGACAGCGCAATATGGTGATGCTGGCCGAGGAGAACGGGTACTACCGACCCGTCGAAGTAAAACCCGGCCGCGAAGCCAACGGGAAGATCGAGATTCTGGCTGGCCTGGACCTGGGGCAGAACGTCGTGGTGTCCGGTCAGTTTCTGATCGATTCCGAGGCCAGCCTGCGCGGTCTGGTAGAGCGGTTCAACCAGGGCCCAGCGCAGGTGGCCCAAGCCGCAACACCGGCCTACGCGACCGACGCGGTGATCGAGAAAATTGAGGGCGAGGCTGTGACTCTGACTCACCCGCCGGTTCCGGCGCTGAAGTGGCCCGGCATGACGATGGACTTCCGCTTGCCGCCAGCTGAGCAGCGCCCGGCCCAACTGGCGACCGGCGAGAAGGTCCAGATCGAGTTCAGGATGCAGGACGGCGACATACCGGTGATCACCCGGCTGGAACGTCTGAGCAGCGGAGGTGGCCAATGATCTCCCGCCTCATCCATTGGAGCATTGCCAATCGCATCCTGGTCCTGATCGCGACTCTTATCGTCAGCGCCTGGGGCGTGTTGACGCTGCTGCGCACGCCGCTGGATGCTCTGCCCGATCTTTCGGACACCCAGGTCATCATTCGCACGACCTGGCCTGGGCAGGCGCCGCAGATCGTCGAGAACCAGATCACCTATCCGCTCACGACCACCATGCTCTCGGTGCCCGGGACCAAGGCGGTACGCGGGTTTTCCATGTTCGGCGACAGCTTTGTCTACGTCCTTTTTGATGACAACGTGGATCTCTACTGGGCCCGCTCGCGGGTGCTGGAGTACCTCAACCAGGTGCAGTCGCGCCTGCCGGCCACCGCCCGCTCTTCCATCGGGCCGGATGCCAGCGGCGTGGGCTGGATCTATCAGTACGCACTGATCGACCGCAGCGGCCACCAAGACATTGCTCAGCTGCGGGCCCTGCAGGACTGGTTTCTGCGCTTCGAGCTCAAGACCGTAGCCGATGTGGCAGAGGTCGCCAGCATCGGTGGCATGGTCAAGCAGTACCAGATCGTGCTGGATCCCGACAAGCTGGCGGCTTACCGCATCAGCCAGGACATGGTCAGTGCAGCCGTGGGACGCGCCAACCAGGAAACCGGCGGTTCCGTGATCGAGCTGGGTGAGGCGGAATACGCGGTCCGGGCCAGTGGCTACCTTCAATCTCTGGACGACTTCCGTGCCATCCCCATCCGGACCACCGCGGCAGGCATCTCGGTGCGTCTGGGGGATGTGGCCAACGTGCAGATCGGCCCCGAGATGCGCCGGGGCATCGGGGAGCTCAATGGTGAAGGCGAAGCTGTCGGCGGCGTCATCGTCATGCGCACCGGGAAGAATGCCCTGGCCACCATCCAGGCCGTCAAGACCAAGCTGGCCGAACTGCAGCGCAGCCTGCCCACCGGCGTGGAGATCGTGCCGGTGTACGACCGCTCGGGCCTGATCACCCGCGCGGTGGACAACCTGCAGACCAAGTTGATCGAGGAGTTCATCGTCGTCGGCATGGTCTGCCTGGTGTTCCTGTTCCACCTGCGCAGCGCACTGGTCGCGATCGTGACCCTTCCGCTGGGGGTGATGATGGCTTTCATCGTGATGCAGTACCAGGGCATCAACGCGAACATCATGTCCCTGGGGGGCATCGCCATCGCCATTGGCGCCATGGTGGATGCGGCCATTGTCATGATCGAGAACGTGCACAAGCACATGGAGCGACAGCCGGAAATGGCCAGGACAGACCGCTGGCGCCTTATCGCCGATGCCACGGCCCAGGTCGGGCCGCCGCTGTTCTTTTCCCTGTTGATTATCACGCTCAGTTTTCTGCCCATCTTTTCCCTGGAAGCACAGGAAGGGCGGGTGTTTACACCATTGGCCTTT
>JAYNNS010000086.1:6730-9902 GCA_038112835.1 Curvibacter sp.
ACATCTCGAACGCTGGGAGCATGACAACCCTGGACTCGCGCTCTCGGGAGAACGACGCTGGCAGCTGATCGCCGAAGCCGCAGCGGAGGTGGGGCCTGCGCTTTTCTTCTCGTTGCTGGTGATCACCTTGAGTTTCATTCCGGTCTTCGCACTGGAAGCCCAGGAAGGACGGCTGTTCTCGCCGCTGGCCTACACCAAGACCTATGCCATGGCCGCCTCAGCCGGCCTGGCGGTGACCCTCATTCCCGTCCTCATGGGCTATCTGATCCGCGGCCGGATCCCCAGTGAGACTCAGAACCCGATCAACCGGGCCCTGATCGCAATATATCGACCGATGTTGGATGTGGTGCTGCGCTGGCCAAAGCTTACCTTAGCCTGCTCAGTGATTCTGCTGGTGCTCAGCCTCTGGCCACTGCAACGGCTGGGCAGCGAATTTCTGCCACCACTGGACGAAGGCGACCTGCTCTACATGCCGACCGCACTGCCCGGGCTCTCGGCCGCCAAAGCCTCGGAATTGCTGCAGCAGACGGATCGGCTGATCAAGACTGTGCCGGAGGTGCTCAGCGTGTACGGCAAGGCAGGACGCGCCGATACCGCGACCGACCCTGCGCCGCTGGAGATGTTCGAGACCACGATCCAGTTCAAGCCGCGTGACCAATGGCGGCCTGGTATGACGGTGGACAAACTGGTGGACGAACTGGATCGTAGTGTTCGGGTACCAGGCCTGTCCAATATCTGGGTGCCGCCCATCCGTAACCGGATCGACATGCTGGCCACGGGTATCAAGAGCCCTGTGGGCGTCAAGGTGGCGGGCCCGGACTTGGCCACCATCGATGGACTGACGCGTCAGATCGAACAGGTTGTCAAGCCAGTGCGGGGTGTAAGCAGCGCACTGTCTGAACGCCTCACAGGGGGGCGCTACATCGATGTGGACATCAACCGGCATGCAGCCGCCCGCTATGGCCTGAACATTGCCGACGTCCAGGAGATCATCGAGGGCAGCCTGGGTGGCATGGAGATCGGCAAGACCGTAGAAGGCCTGCAGCGGTTCAGCATCAACCTGCGCTACCCCCGCGAGATGCGGGACTCCTTGCCCCGCCTGCGGGCCTTGCCTATCGTTACGCCATCTGGGCAGCGACTGCTGCTGTCCGATGTGGCAGAGATCCGCATCAGCGATGGACCGCCCATGCTGCGCAGCGAGAACAGCCGGCTGGCTGGCTTTGTCTACGTTGACGTGCGTGGCCGCGATCTGCGTGGCACCGTGCTCGATATGCAAAAGGCGGTCGCTGATCAGGTACCGCTGCCTCCGGGCTACTCGGTGTCCTGGTCGGGCCAGTTCGAGTTCTTAGAGCGTGCCACGGCCAAGCTCAAGGTGGTGATCCCCTTCACCCTGCTCATCATCTTCGTGCTGCTCTACCTCACCTTCCGCCACATCGGAGACGCCTTGCTGATCATGGGCACCCTGCCTTTCGCCTTGATCGGCGGCATCTGGCTGCTCTGGGCCTTGGGACACAACGTCTCCGTGGCCAGCGTGATCGGCTTCATCGCCCTGGCAGGCGTAGCGGCCGAGTTTGGCGTGATCATGCTGCTCTACCTGAGGCAATCTTGGGAGGTCCGCCTGGCACAGGGTCGCGCGGATGAGGGGGCGCTGCTGGAGGCGATACGCGAAGGAGCGGTGCTACGCGTCCGCCCCAAGGCCATGACCGTAGCCACCATCGTGGCCGGCTTGCTGCCTATCTTCTGGGGAGGTGGGACAGGTAGTGAGGTGATGCAGAGGATAGCGGCGCCCATGGTGGGCGGGATGATCAGCGCGCCGTTACTGTCGTTGTTTGTCGTACCGGCCATATTTCTGCTGGTGAGAAGGAAAAAGTTACCGTAAGGACGTGCAACTTGCGACAATCTTTTCAGCTCATCATGCGAAATGACCAGGCCGCCAGTCCAGTATATGGACATAGTAGACATCACGGCTGTACTCTTGCCAACGTTCATTGGTCCGGGATGACTTGACCAGCATCTCGGGCAATCTTGACCCAGCGACGGATGCGCGCGGTCACCCACTGGCTTATGGTGGGCCGGCCTGAAGCGGCCTGCCGGCAGATGGGCTGTCCAATGACTGCTGCCAGCTGTAGCAGTCATTGGCACACCGAAACCAACTGACTGCAGCCAGCCTAAAGGCGACGTCGCGCTGAAGGGCGGCCATCCCTGCCTAGGCCTATGCCAAGTCTTATGACATAGTGGCGCAGCAGGCGAAACCCTCGTCACGCTCAGGTAGTCGTCCCCGACGACTCCCGCTCTTCCTTACTCAAATTCGTCAATGAGCAGCGTCCCTCGGAAATCACTTCGAACTTCAGACGGTCGCCAACGCGCCAGTCCTGTTCGCGCAGCAAGATCTCGGGCAGCGGCAGTACAAGATCATCCGACTCGGGATCCTTCTGGAGAATGACCGTGTAGGACGCCCCAGTCTTTTCTGATGTTGGTCGCCTTTCGGCTTCAAAGTCGCGGGCATCCAAGAACGGCTTGCCCAAGGCCTCGCGCATGCGCTCCAAGATCGAAAGCGGTGTTGCGGGATCTTCATCCGCGCCCCAGGCAACCATTGCGACTGCGCCGTAGGCACTCGGTTTCCCTGCGTCGTCGTAATACACCTCGCGCAGCTCACGCCAGGCGGGTTCGTCCCCGTCTGCAGCGAACTCAATGACCCGATAGTTCCAATACTGCATGGAAGCTACCTAGCGGCCGAACGCCAGACGATATAGCGCTGTCAGGTGGCGGACGTATCCACCGGGACGCGAGCTCATCAACCAAAGGGCCTGCAGAGGCGCAAAGTAGCCATACCTCAGGTCTCGCTTGGCTAACCGGAGCAGGGTTTGAGCAGTCATTGCATTCATCCAGGAGTTGATCGGCTCTGGCGCGGTTTAGCCTCGACCATCGTCAGAAAGCGCCATTTTCATACGAATGGACCTATGAAGCCAGCGCTTCAAATTCGGGGGGAAGCTCGCGTCTGCGCTGTCTACGCTGCGCAGCCGCTTCGAGAAGCTGCGTATGACCGGGGCGGATCGAGAGCGCCTGCGCCGGGAGCCGATACCAGGCGTCGGATGACGCGACGGGGCTCGATTTGTAGGTACCCTTGGCCCGTGAGAGGCCGTCCCTAGCGTCACCCTTCCCCTTGCAGCCG
>JAYNNS010000087.1:0-9768 GCA_038112835.1 Curvibacter sp.
GCCGAAGCGCCCACCGCCCCCGGAAGAGCCCATCTCACGGCGGACGGCACCGGCTACCGTCTGCTCGGCGATCACGGTCACGGACAGGCGCACCAGCGGGCGTACATCCGCGGCCAGGGTGCCGTCGGCGCGGGCCACCAGCACCACGTCGTATTCCCCCGCCAGGCCGGCCATGACCTGCACCACGCGCGGGTCCTTGGCCCGGGCCAGCCGCTCGACCTGCTCCAGCAGCGCGACCTTGGCCGTGCTGTCCAGGCTGGCGATCGGGTCGGCGCCCGGGTAGAGGGAGCGCGAGCCGGCGATCCTCTGCGCCGCCGCCTTCACGCGGGCGGTCTTGCCGGCCGCGGCGATGCTGCGCACGGTACGCGCGGCATCGAGCAGCGAAGCCTCGGAAATGTCGTCGGAATAGGCAAAGGCCGTCTTCTCGCCGCTGACGGCGCGCACGCCCACGCCCTGGTCGATGCTGAAGGAACCCGTCTTGACGATGCCCTCCTCCAGGCTCCAGCCTTCGCTGCGCGTGTACTGGAAATAGAGGTCGGCGTCGTCCACGCGGTGGGCGCGGATCTCGCTCAGGGCGCGCAGCAGATGCGTTTCGTCCAGGCCGAAGGGCGTGAGCAGCAACTCACGGGCAACGGCCAGGCGCTCCAGGGTGGGTTCGCGTGCAATCATGCGGGCCATTGTAGGCCGCCGCCCTTGTCCCTGCTGCCCGCAGGTCAGGTCTGGATCAGGCGCTTGGACTTGGCGATGGACATCATCATGCCCAGGGCCAGGCCCAGGGTGACCATGGCCGTGCCGCCGTAGCTGATGAAGGGCAGGGGCACCCCCACCACGGGCAGGATGCCGCTGACCATGCCCATGTTCACGAAGGCGTAGGTGAAGAAGATCATGGTGATGGCGCCGGCCAGCAGGCGCGCGAACAGCGTCGGCGCCTCCAGCGCAATGGCCAGGCAGCGCAGCACCAGAAAGAGGAAGGCGCCGAGCAGGAAGAGATTGCCGAGCAAACCGAACTCCTCGGAGTAGGCGGCGAAAATGAAGTCGGTGGTGCGCTCGGGAATGAATTCCAGGTGCGTCTGCGTGCCCTGCATGAAGCCCTTGCCCAGCACGCCGCCCGAGCCGATGGCGATCATGCCCTGGATGATGTGGAAGCCCTTGCCCAGGGGGTCGCGCCAGGGATCGAGCAGGGTGCAGACGCGCTGCTGCTGGTAGTCGTGCAGCAGCGGCCAGTCCACCCCGGCCGCGCAGAGCTCGGGCTCGAAGATCACGAGCAGCAGCACGCCGATCACGCCCAGCAGCACCGGCGGCACGATGAGCTTCCAGCTCAGGCCGGCGAAGAAGATCACCGACAGGCCGGCCGCCAGCACGAGCAGCGAGGTGCCCAGGTCCGGCTGCTTCATGATCAGCCCCACGGGCAGGGCCAGCAGGGCGCCGGCGACCAGGAAATCCAGCGGGCGCAACTGGCCCTCGCGCTTCTGGAACCACCAGGCCAGCATCAGCGGCATGGCAATCTTGAGCAATTCGCTGGGCTGGATCACGATGCCCACATTGATCCAGCGCTTGGCCCCCTTCTTGGTGATGCCGAAGATCGCCACGGCCACCAGCAGCGTGACGCCCAGCACGTAGAGCGGCACGGCCAGGCTCATGAGCCGCTGCGGCGGCACCTGGGCCACGACGAACATGATGAAGCCGGCGATCAGCATGTTGCGCCCATGGTCCATGAAGCGCGTGCCGTGGTCGTAGCCCGAGGAATACATGGTCAGCAGGCCGGTACCGGCCAGGATGAAGACAGCGAAGGCCAGGGGGCCGTCAAAGCCCTGGAACCAGGGCAGGACGCGCTGCATCAGCGTGGGACGCTCGAAGATCACCGGCATGGCCCGCATTATCCCGCCAATGCGAGACCGTCAGCAGGCTCCCAGCTCAGGCCAGGTGGATTTCCACCACCGTGCCGCCGGGCGCGCTGCGGACCTCCAGCCCCACCCCGATGGCGGCGGCACGCTCGCGCAGCGAAGCCAACCCCTTGCGCTGCACGCGCTCGGGGTCGAAGCCCCGCCCGTTGTCGACCACCCGCAGGCGCAGCCCGCCCTCGGGACAGGCCTTGAGCTCGATGCGCAGCTCGCTGGCCTGGGCGTGCTGCAGCACGTTGGACAGCGCCTCGAAGACCATGAACTGCAGCTGGCGCATGGCCTTGCCGTCCAGGCTGCCCAGCGGGGGCAGCAGGTCCACGTCCCAGTGCAGGGCGATGTCCGAGGCCTTGAAACGCGGCTCCAGGCGGTAGCGCAGGTTGGCCAGCAGGGTGGTCACATCCCCCGGCGGCAGGTTCATGGCATCGATGGAGAGCTTGAGCTGGTCCAGCGAGTCGCGCAGGGTCTGCAGCAGGTCCTCGTCACTAGCCTTGCCCGACTGCAGCTGGCGGATGGCCGCGCTGATGTGCGAACCCACGCCATCGTGCATGTCGCGCAGGATGCGGGTACGCTCGGCCGCACGCTCCTGCTCGCGCGCCAGCTGCTCCAGCTGCTGGTAGCTGGCAGCCAGGGCCCGCTCCTTCTCCTGCACCTTCGCCGCCATGTTGTCCATGAGGTCGCGCGCCTGCACGCTGGCCTCGCGAAAGCGCATGATCACGATGTAGCACAGCGCCAGCCCGAACAGCACCGAGGAATAGCGCATCCAGGAGATCTCGGCGAAATTGCTGCTGGCACGGATCACGGCCCAGTCGCGAAAGCCCACCAGCACGTTGAAGACCCCGGCCGTGGCCACGAGCACGTGCTCGGTCGTGGGCTTGCGCAGCGCCCCCCAGAAGTAGACGGCGGCATAACCGATGAAGAGGAAGGTGGCGAAGCCGTACCAGCCCGTGAGGTAGACGTCGTTGTGCCGGCTCAGGGCCAGCCAGGCGGCCGGCACCGCGGTCAGCAGCAGCGCCCACACCATGAGGCGCACCCAGCGCATGGAGGCATGGCGGTGCCAGCCCGCGACGTAATGGCAGAACAGGGCCGAGCCGCAGAACCAGCCGGCATAGGCCAGGGTCTGGAGCACGCCCCACCAGGGCCAGGCCAGCGGCGGATCGGTCAGCGCGGTGTCGGACAGGCGCAGCATCCAGCAGACCTCGGCCACCCCGGCGCTCAGGTAGAGCATGTCGCGTCGCGGCCGGGCACCCGGCTGATGCTCGACCTGGGTGGCCCAGAGCAGCAGGGCGATGACGCCGACGACGAGGCTGAAGACCGAGACCGCGACCGAGCCGTGGACCAGCCAGCGGTAAGCCGCATGGTAGTGCTCGCGCACCTCCGCCTCGGGCCCGACCAGGACGGAGGACAGCCCGCCGCGGCGCCCGCCGTCCGCGTGCAGGATGATGCGAAACAGGTTCTCGCGCTGCAGCAGCTGGGCCGGGATCAGCACGTACTGGGGGGCCTTGGCGTAGTCCTCGCTGTTGTCGCGCGCGAGATCGCCGAAGCGCGACAGCAGCACACCGTTGAGCCAGATCTCGGCCCGGTTGCCCACCCGGTCGAAATAGATGGCGTAGGGCTCGCTCGGCGGCCGATCCAGCCGCAAGGGGATCTCGAACTCGGCGCGCCCGGAGCGCCACTGGTGCTGGCGATCCCAGTTGTAGGGCAGACGGATCTCGCCCTCGCGCAGCACACCGTCGCGCATGGTACTCACATGGGCCTGGCGCAACTCCAGCAGCTCGGCCCGGACCGGAGCCAGCAGGCCGAGGAGGCCGCAACACAGGGCCAGTGCGCGCCACAGGGTCATGGTTCAGACCCGGGTCTGCAGCAGCCCCAGACGCGAGGCCTCGAACACGGCCTCGTTCTTGGAGTGCACCGACAGCTTGGAATAGAGGTTCTTGATATGGGTCTGCACCGTGTGCACGCTGACCGACTGCAGGCGCGCGATCTCGGCGTAGGAGAAGCCGCGCGCGATCAGCGTCAGCACCTCCTGCTCGCGCGGCGACAGCAGCGGCCCTTCGGCCACGGGACGCACCGGGGCCGCAGGCTCGGGCGCGGCCTCGGCGGCGCGCCGGCTGCTGGTGTACTTGGCCAGCACCTTGCGCGCGATCATGGGCGAGATGGGCGAGGCGCCGTCCTTCATCTCCAGGATGGTCTGGGCGATATCGTCGGGTGCCGAGTCCTTGTGGATGTAGCCCAGGGCGCCGGCCTCGATGCTGGCCAGCACATTGTCCTCGTCGCCGAACAGGGAGATCACCAGGGGCTCGCAGCGCGGGTGCAGGCGGGTGGCATGGCGGATCACCTCCAGCCCGCTGCCGTCGGGCAGGCCCAGGTCGGTCAGCAGCACATCGACCATGTGGGCATCATCATCCAGCCAGGCCCGGGCCTCGGCCACCGAACCCGCCGCCCCGACCAGCTGCAGGCCGGCGCAGCGCGACACGCTGGCCGCGAAAAACTCGCGCATCGCCGGATCATCTTCCACCACCAACACCCGCCACACCTGCATGGTCCTGCCGCCCGCTCCATGTCTGAGACAGCCTTAGCATAGCCGCAGCCATCGCCCCTGCCCATGACCCGGCCTCACATGTTCATGGGAGGCCGGGCCTTAGGATGGCGGCATCTGCACCCCGACACACCATGACCTGTACCCACCTGCTCTACCTGCACGGCTTCCGTTCCTCGCCCCGCTCGACCAAGGCACAACAGGTGCAGCAGCGCGTCGCGCAGCGGCACCCGGGCGTCACCCTCTGGTGCCCGCAATTGCCGCCCTCGCCACGCCAGGCCATGGATGCGCTCATGCGGGGCATCGCCGACTGGCCACGGGCGCGGATGGCCGTGATGGGCTCGTCCCTGGGGGGCTACTACGCCACCTGGGTGGCCGAGCAGACAGGTTGCCGCGCCGTGCTGCTGAACCCGGCCGTGCATGCAGCGCGCGACCTGGCCAGCCAGGTCGGCGTGCATCCGGGCTGGCACGAGCCGCAGGAGACCTTCGAGTTCAAGGCAGCCTATGTGGAGGAGCTGCGCGCCCTGGCCGTGGGCGCCATCACGCGGCCCGAACGCTACTACGCGCTGATCGCCAAGGGCGACGAGGTCCTGGACTGGCGCGAAATGAGCGCCCACTACCCCGGCGCACACGGCCGCCTGCTCGAAGGCAGCGACCATGCGATCTCGGAATTCGCGCTCTACCTGGACGAGGTACTGGATTTTCTCGACCTCGGCACCTGAAGGGGCATGGGACAATTCGGCCCATGTATGCATTGTTCGACGAAGCCGGCAAATTCCTCGCCGGGCGCATCCTTTCCGAAGCCGAGGCCTCGCTGCAGGTGGAGCTGGAAACCGGCAAGCGCGTCAAGGTCAAGTCCGCCAACCTCCTGCTGAAGTTCGAGAAGCCGGCCCCGGCCGAGCTGCTGGCCGCCGCCCAGTCCCTGGGTGCCAGCATCGAGCTGGACCTGGCCTGGGAGTTCGCCCCGGAAGACGATTTCGCCTTCGCCGACCTGGCGGCGGTCTACTTCGAGGACCCGCCCAGCCTGACCCAGCAGACCGCGGCCCTGCTGCGCCTGCACGAGGCGCCGCATTACTTCCGTCGCGCGGGCAAGGGCCGCTACAAGAAGGCCCCGGCCGAGATCATCCAGCAGGCCCTGGCCGCCATCGAGAAGAAGCGCCTGATCCAGCTGCAGATTGCCGAGTGGGCGCAGGAGCTCGGCCGCGGCGCCTGCCCGCCGCCCATCCGCGAGCAGCTCTACAAGATCCTGTTCAAGCCCGACAAGAACGCGCCCGAGTACAAGGCCGTGGTCGAGGCCGCGCGCGCCACCCACCTGGCCCCGCTGGACCTGCTGCAGCAGGCCGGCGCCATCGATTCCCCCTACCAGTTCCACTGGCGCCGCTTCCTGTTCGAGAACTTCCCCAAGGGCTACGGCTTCCCGGCGCTGGACGCGCCCGAGATCCGCGACGACCTGCCCACGGCGGCCGTGCAGGCCTATTCCATCGACGACTCGGCCACCACCGAGATCGACGATGCGCTCTCGGTGCAGGGCCTGGGCACGGGCACGGTCACCGTGGGCATCCACATCGCGGCGCCGGGCCTGGCCGTGCAGCGCGGCGACCCCATCGACCACGTGAGCCGCAACCGCCTGTCCACGGTCTACATGCCGGGCTACAAGCTCACCATGCTGCCCGACGAGGTGGTGCAGCGTTACACCCTGCAGGAGGGCCGCGCCTGCCCGGCCGTCTCGCTCTACGTGGCCTTCCGGGAAGACACGCTGGAGCTGCTGGGCCACGAAACGAAGCTGGAGCGCGTGCCGATCGCCCACAACCTGCGGCACGACCAGATCGACCAGGTGGTCACGGCTGCCTGGCTCGAGGATGCGGCCTACGCGCACGCCACGCCGGACCCGGCGCCGCTCACGCCCATGCTGCGCACCGAGCTGGCCTTCCTGTTCCGCCTGGCCCGGCACCTCAAGGCCCAGCGCGAGGTCGTGCGCGGCAAGCCCGAGACCTTCACCCGGCCCGACTACACCTTCAAGCTCGTCGGGAACGAGGGAGCCGAACCGCAGGGTCATGAGCAGGTCGCGATCGGCACGCGCAGCCGTGGCGCGCCGCTGGACCTGATCGTGGCCGAGGCCATGATCCTGGCCAACAGCAGCTGGGGCCAGTGGCTGGCCGAGCTCGGCGTGCCGGCCATCTACCGCAGCCAGGCCAGCCTGGCGCCCGGCGTCAAGGTGCGCATGGGCACCAAGGCCCTGCCGCACGCGGGCATCGGCGTCAAGAGCTATGCCTGGAGCACCTCGCCGCTGCGCCGCTACACCGACCTCGTGAACCAGTGGCAGATCATCGCCTGCGCGCGCCACGGCCGCACGGCCGCACTGGCCGCCCCCTTCAGGCCCAAGGATGCCGAGCTCTTCGCCATCATCTCGGGCTTCGACGCCGCCTACAGCGCCTACAACGGCTACCAAGCCACGATCGAGCGCTACTGGACGCTCAAGTACATCGAGCAGCAAGGCCTCACCGAACTCGAGGCCACGGTGTTCAAGGACAACTTGGCCCGCGCCGACACCCTGCCCCTGGTGCTGCCCGTGCTCGGCGCCCAGGGCCTGCCGCGCGGCGCACGCGTGCGCGTGAAGCTGGGAGCCATCGACGAGGTGGCGCTGGACGTGGCAGGCACGGTGATCGAGCGGCTCGATGCCGAGGCCGCCCCCGTGGACGAGGAAGACGCGGGCGAGGACGAGTCCGAACACCTGGCCGCCGGGCCCATTGCGATCGCCGTCGACGTCAACGAATCGGCAGAGCCCGCCGCCGGGACTTCCAGCGATAATCCTTCGCCGTGAAACCGCGCAAGCTCAGCACCCTGGAGTTGGCTCTCGGCATCTCGCTCGCCGTGCACGCGGTGCTGCTGACGGTGCGCTTCGTGGACCCCGAGGCCATCGAGCGCGCCTTCCGCGACACCCCGCTGGAAGTCATCCTGGTCAACGCGCGCAGCCAGTCGGCAGCCGAGAAGGCCCAGGCCATCGCCCAGAGCGCCATGGCCGGCGGCGGCGAGGCCGAGCGCGGCCGCGCCACCAGCCCGCTGCCCTCGAACCTGCTCTCCGACAGCGGCGACACGCTGGAGGAAGAGGCTCACAAGCGCATCCGCCACCTGCAGAAACAGCAGACCATGCTGCTGGCCCAGGTGCGCCAGCAGCTGGCCAGCCTGCCCGTGCCCGATCCCAAGCAGGCCCAACCCAGTCCCGAGCAGGCCGCGCAGGAGGAACGGCGCCGCCTGCTGCTCAAGCAGCTGGCCGAGATCGAGCGGCGCATCCAGCAAGACAGCGCCAAGCCGCGCAAGCGCTACATCGGCCCGTCCACGCGCGAGGAAGCCTACGCCATCTACTACGACCGCCTGCGCCGCGCCATCGAGAGCAAGGGCACGGAAAACTTCCCCACCGCCGGCGGCCGCAAACTCTACGGCGAACTGACCATGATGGTCACCGTCGACCGGCTCGGCCAGGTGGTGGCCACCGAGATCGCCGAGAGCTCGGGCAACCGGACGCTGGACCGGCGTGCCGAAGCCATCGCGCGCGCGGCCGCTCCTTTCGGCCGCTTCACGGCCGACATGCGCAAGGAGGCGGACCAGATCGTCGTCGTCTCGCGCTTCCGCTTCTCGCGCAACGAGACGCTGGAGACGCGCGTGAGCGCGCCCTGAATCCGGGCATGCGATGAAGACCTTCGCCAAGGCCCTGCTGCGCTGGATCGCCCTGCTGCTGGTGGCCCTGCTGGCGCTGCAGCTCTTCTTCGTCGCCCGCATCGCGCTGATGGCGCGTGTGAACCCGCAGTCCACCAGCTTCGAGCGCTCCGAGGCCTGGCGCCTGCTGCAGGACAAGGGCCAGCTGCGCTGGCGCCAGCAATGGGTGGACTACGCGCAGATCTCGGACCACCTCAAGCGCGCCGTCATCGCCTCCGAGGACGACAGCTTCGCCTGGCACGAGGGGGTGGACTGGGACGCGCTGGAGAAGGCGCGGCAGAAGAATGCCGAGGCCGAGGCCCGCACGGCCCGGCTCGCCGCCAACGGCGCGCGCACCGTCAAGCCGCCCAAGATCGTCGGCGGCTCCACCATCACCCAGCAGCTGGCCAAGAACCTGCTGCTCTCGGGCGAGCGCACCCTGCTGCGCAAGGGCCAGGAGCTGGTGCTGGCCTACCTGCTGGAGAAGCTGCTCACCAAGCAGCGCATCCTGGAGCTCTACCTCAACCATGTCGAGTGGGGCGAGGGCGTGTTCGGCGCCGAAGCGGCCGCCCAGCACTACTACCGCAAGCCCGCGGCGCGGCTCAGCGCCGGCGAGGCGGCACGCCTGGCCGTGATGCTGCCGCGCCCGCGGGTCTATGAAAAGCTGCCCCACTCGCCCTACCTGGCCGAGCGCGCTGGCGTGATCGCCGCGCGCCTGTGGCGCGCCGAGCTGCCCTGAGGAAGGGCCCGTACATGACGCTGCAGCTGTCCTCCTTCGCCGCCCGGGTCATGAACCTCTTCCTGCTGGGCCTGGTGCGCGTGCTCACGGGCGCGCAGGCGCGCTGGCACGGCTGCCCGCCCAAGGTCGAGCAGCGCATCTACTTCGCCAACCACCAGAGCCATGCCGACCTGGTGCTGATCTGGGCCGCCCTGCCGCAGGAACTGCGCCACATCACGCGCCCGATCGCCGCGAAGGACTACTGGACCCAGACACCGCTGAAGAAATGGATCACCACAGCCGTCTTCAACGCTGTCTATGTCGAGCGCAACGCCAGCCG
Source organism: Curvibacter sp. (assembly GCA_038112835.1). GTDB lineage: Bacteria > Pseudomonadota > Gammaproteobacteria > Burkholderiales > Burkholderiaceae_C > Hylemonella. The sequence continues at coordinate 9,189 of JAYNNS010000087.1, forward strand.
CCCCGCGGACAGCGCCCCCGCCATCCCCGCAGAGCCGGCCGGCGATCCGCTGACTCCGCTGGTGGAGGCGCTGGAGCACGGCGACTCCATCATCCTCTTCCCCGAGGGCACGCGCGGCCATGCCGAGGAGCCGCAGCCCTTCAAGGCCGGCCTCTACAACCTGGCGCTGAAGTTTCCGCAGGTGGTGCTGGTACCGACCTGGATCAACAATGTGCAACGCGTCATGCCCAAGGGCGAGGTCGTGCCCGTGCCCATCCTGTGCTCGGTGACCTTCGGTGAGCCGATCCGCGTCGAGCCCGGCGAGGAGCGCCGCGCCTTCCTGGACCGCGCCCGCCAGGCCGTGATCGCGCTGCGCGAGGTGTGAGCATGAACCAGTTCATCCGCAGCCTCAGCGCCTCGCAGCAGGTCGGCGCGCTCTTTCTCGTCGTCTTCGGCCTGCTGGGCCTGGCCACCGTGGTGCTGGTGCTGCTCTCGCTGCGCGAGCGCCACCGCGCCACGGACGGCGAAGGCCGCGAGCTGCGCGACCTGCAGCGCCTGCTCAAGACCTCCTGGCTCATGGTCGTGGTGTTCTGGGTGGCCT
>JAYNNS010000088.1:0-9767 GCA_038112835.1 Curvibacter sp.
CCCGAGAGTGTCTGTCGCCGGCTTAGTAATTGCTATTAGTGTTAACACGCCCTAGGGCGGCGCGCCGTCCTCGTCCTAGTTGTGGGCGCCGGCGGCCAGCGCCGCCGCGCGTGAGGCGGCCAGGGCCTGCGCATCGGGCGTTTGGCGCGTGGGCCAGCCGCCCAGGTGCTGCTCGCACAGGCGGCCCATGGCCTCGATCCAGGGCGCGCTGTCGTTCAGGCAGGGGATGTAGTGGAACTGCCCGCCGCCGGCATGCAGGAAGGCCTCGCGCGCCTCCTGCGCGATTTCTTCCAGCGTCTCCAGGCAGTCGCTGGTGAAGCCCGGGCAGGCCACGTCCACGCGCTGCACGCCGGCCTGGGCCAGCGCCACCAGCGTGGGCTCGGTATAGGGTTCGAGCCACTTGGCCTTGCCGAAGCGCGACTGGAAGGTCAGCTGCACCTGATCGCGCGTCAGGCCCAGCTTCTCCGCCAGCAGGCGCGCGGTCTTGTGGCATTCGCAGTGGTAGGGGTCCCCGAGGTGCAGGGTGCGTTCTGGCACGCCGTGAAAGCTCAGCACCAGCTTGTCAGGGCGGCCGTGTTCCTGCCAGTAGGCCTGGATGCGTGTGGCCAGCGCGGCGATGTAGCCTGCGTTGTCGTGATAGCGGTTGATGAAGCGCAGCTCGGGCAGGTGGCGGACTTTGGCAGACCAGCCCGTGACGGCGTCGATCACGCTGGCCGTGGTCGTGCCCGAGTACTGCGGGTAGGCCGGCAGGATGAGCACGCGCGTGATGCCCTGGGCCTTGAGTGCGTCCAGTTCGCTGGCGATCGACGGGTTGCCGTAGCGCATGGCGTAACGCATCGTCACGTGGTGCCCCTGCTGCTGCAGCCAGCCCTGCAGGGCCTGGGCCTGGCGCTCGGTCCAGACCTTGAGCGGTGAGCCCTCGGGCGTCCAGATGCTGGCGTACTTGGCGGCCGACTTGGCGGGTCGCAGGCGCAGGATGATGCCGTGCAGGATCAGCCACCAGATCGGTTTGGGGATCTCGACCACGCGAGGGTCGCCGAGGAATTCGGCCAGGTAGCGGCGCAGCGCGGTGGGTGTGGGGGCGTCGGGCGTCCCCAGGTTGCACAGCAGAATCGCCGTGCCCGGGGCCTGGCCGTGGGTGTAGGTGGGTTCTTTGCGGAATGCCATGCGGTATTCTCGCCGAGTCATGACGAACCTGCTCGATCTCTCCCGCATCAAGGCCATCTCCCTCGACCTGGACGACACGCTGTGGCCGATCTGGCCCGTGATCGCCCGCGCCGAAGTGGTGCTGCAGGACTGGCTGCGTCCGCATGCTCCCCGCACGGCGGGCTGGCTGGCCGACAGCGAGCAGCGCCTGGCCCTGCGCCACGAGATCATGGCGGCCCGGCCCGAGCTCGAACACGATCTGCGTCGCCTGCGCCAGGAACTGATCCGCGCGGCCCTGCTGCGGCATGACGAGGATCCGGCGCTGGTGGACCCGGCCTACGAGGTCTTCATCGCCGAGCGCATGCGCGTGGAGCTTTTCGACGACGCGCGTCCGGCCCTGGCGTGGCTGGCGCAGCGGCTGCCGGTGGTGGCGGTGTCCAACGGCAACGCCGACGTGCAGCGCATCGGCCTGGGGCGCTACTTCCGCGCCGGTTTCAGCGCGCAGGACTTCGGCGTGGGCAAGCCCGATGCGCGCATCTTCCATGCCGCAGCCGAGGCCGTGGGCGTGGCGCCGCACGAGGTGCTGCATGTGGGCGACGACGCCCGCCTCGACGTGATGGGCGCGCTCGACGCCGGCCTGCAGACCGTCTGGCTCAATCGCCAGGGACAGGACTGGGCGCACGAGGCGCATCGCCCGCACGCCACGGTGAGCGACATGAGTGCGCTGTGCGCCCTGCTGCGCCCGCAGTTCGGCGCCGGTCGCACGGGCCGTTGACGCCGCTCATCCGGGCGGGGGGCGAACTCCGGTACGCGCCGTCCACGCCGTGACAGCGCGGCTCAGTCCAGCGGCAGCAGCTGCAGGGTGCTGCGCGCGGCCTGCCGCACGGCGGCGGCGTCCAGGTGCATGGGGTGGTAGCGTCCGGCCAGATAGTCCCGGGCCTGGTCCTGGTAGTGCGGGTCGAACAGCACGCCGCTCTGGCCCACGGGGTTGATGCCCCGGGCCTGGCCGGGGGCGGCGAAGTCGATCACACGCCGGGTCGAGGGGCCGTAGGTCACGCTCCAGGGCGCCGGACCGAGGGGCTGGGCCAGGTTGTTGGGCAGCTCCCGCCCCCCGGGGGCGGGCAGCGGGCCCACATTGAACAGCCGGTCCAGCGGCTTGAGGCGTCCCAGCGGGTGCGCGTGCACCACATGGTGGTTCTGGCCCCAGGTCCAGGTGGTCAGGGTCATGCCGCGCGTCTCGCGCAGATGCGTCAGGGCCGCTTGCCAGGCCTGCTGCACGATGTCGTTGCGGGTCTCGACTGGTGCTGTGCGCCGGTTGTCCCACCAGGGCGAGGACGGATCGGCCATCAGGCGCGGCAGGGCGTGGTCAATGGCGCGCGTGCGCAGCAGGTGGGCGAACTGCGGGCCCATCTCGTCGGCCATGGCCGCACGCGCGAGTTCGTAGAGAAACTGGTTGAACACCGTGGGTGCGATGCTGCCCGGGTCGTGGCGGCCTTCCCAGCCGGCCAGCTGGTCGATCAGGGCGCGCTGCACGGGATCGTCCGCGGCCATGGCGCGCAGCAGCGGCAGCAGGGGACGCAGCACGCGCGGTCCGTAGTCCGTGGTCTCGTCCAGCTGCAGGGCCTGGTTGTGCTCGACGGTCCAGCCCTCGCTGCGGGCGCGCAGCAGCTGGTCCAGGCGCCGCGCGCGGTCGTGCAGGTTGTAGTAGCCGGGCACGGGCACGCCGCTGCGCGGCACGGGCTGGTGGTTGGCCGACAGGATGTAGCCGCGCGCGGGGTTTTCCTCCTGCGGATTGTCGGCAAAGCGGTAGTAGCCGGGCTTGTCGGCCTGGGTGCTGCCGCCATCGAGGATGAAGGCCGGGTTGACGTGCAGCGGACGCTGCACCAGCTTGGCTGCGGCCCACCAGCCGATGTCGCCCGCGGCATGGGCCCAGACGATGTTGAGCCCGGGCGCGTGGATCTTGCTGGCCGCACTGCGCGCCTTGGCCAGGGTGTCGGCGCGGTTCAGTTCATGGAAGGCCTCGAGGATGGGGTTCTCGGTTTCGAGGAAGGTCCACCACAGGGCCACCGGCGCGCTGCCCAGGCTGTCGGGGAAGGCCTGGTTGATCACGGGGCCATGAGGCGAGCGCTGCAGCGTCAGGCTCACGGGCTCGGCCCCCTTGACCTGGATGAGCTCGCTGCGGGTGCGCAGCTCCACCCACTGGCCCTGGTAGGCCACCTGGCGCGGGTTGGCCGGGTTGGCCCTGAGCGCCACGAGGTCCATGTCGTCGTTCTGGAACATGGTGAGGCTCCAGCCGAACTGCGTGTTGTGGCCGAGCAGTGCAAAGGGATTGAGCGCCTGGAAATGGCCGTAGAGCTCGAAGCCCGGGGCGTTCAGATGCGCTTCGTACCAGACCGCGGGCAGGCTGAAGGCGATGTGCGGGTCGCCGGCCAGCACCGGCTTGCCGCTGGCGGTGCGCCGGCCCGCGATGGCCCAGGCATTGCTGCCCTCGAAAAGTGGCACGCCGGCGATGTCCAGGGCCTGCTGGCTCACCTCGGCCACGCGTGCGAGCGACTGCCAGTCGGCTTGGCCCAGCCGGGGCGCGTGCGGGCCCCGGCGCTGCTGCGCCAGCGGCCCGAGCACGCCCAGGGGTTGCCAGTCGAGTTCGAAGACCCGCAGGTAGTCCGGCCCGAGCTGGTCGCGCACATAGGTGAGCGCCGGCTCGGTGCGCAGGGCGGCGGCGAAGCTGTAGGCCAGGTAGCCGGCCACGGCCAGGGTGTCCACGGGCGTGTAGGGCTGGGGCTGGATGCCCAGCAGTTCGAACTCCAGTGGCAGCGGCCGCGTCTCCTGGAACTCGTTGATGCCGTCCAGATAGGCCTGCAGGGCCTGCCAGGACGGGCTGCTGCGGTCCTGGCGCCGCACGCGCTCTTCGGCATGGGCGCGCAGCTCCAGGGTGCGGAACAGGCGGTCGGTGTCGACCAGCTTGGGGCCCAGGATCTCGGCCAGCTCGCCGCGCGCCAGGCGCCGCACCATCTCCATCTGGAACAGCCGATCCTGGGCATGCAGAAAACCCAGGGCGCGGTAGAGGTCGGCTTCGTTCTGCGCCTGCAGATGGGGCACGCCGCGTTCGTCCCACTGGACCTGCACGGGCGCCTGCAGGCCGTGCAGGGCCAGGCTGCCGCTGCGCTGGGGCAGCTTGCTGCGCGCATGCCAGATGCCGGCCGCCACGGCGATGGCCAGCGCGGTGAGCAGCACCATGAGCAGGACGAACAGGACTTTGAACAGGCGCTTCATCGTGTGCGGCTCCCCGGATCTCTGGATGACAGGAGCCGTGTTTGTATCACCTGCCGAGCGTCGCGGCCGCGGCCTGCCCGCTGCGCACCGCGCCTTCGAGGGTGGCGGGGTAGGGACCGGCGACGTAATCGCCGCAGGCCTGCAGGCCGGGCGCGATGGAGGAGGCCGGCCGCTGCAGGCCCGGCGTGCAGGCGAAGGTGGCACGCTTTTCCACCACGGTCTGCACGGCCTGCAGGTCCAGCCCGAGCTGCTCGCGCGCCTGTACCAGCACCTGCTGCTGGAGCTGCTCGCGCTCGCCGCGGCTGGCGCTGAGCACGAAGGCCAGCAAGCCCGCCGGGCCGCCGAGCTGGCCACGGTCGAAAACGAATTGCGCGGGTCGCTGTGCGTCGTGCCGCAGGGCCAGCATGGGGGCGGTCAGGCGGGCCTGGGGGGACCAGGCGTAGACCGTGGTGATGGCTTCGAACTGCAGGGCCTGGGTTGTGGCCGCCCAGGCGGCGTTGAACGGTGCGGCCAGGCGCGCGGCCTCGGTGGCGGAACAGGCCAGCAGCACGGCGTCGAACCACTGGCGGTCGAGTTGCCAGCGCGTGGCGTCCTGCTGCAGGGCGAGGATGCGCGAGCCGGTGTGGACCGCGGCGCCCTGCGCCTGCAGCCAGGCGACGGCGGCCTGCGGGAAGAGGGTCCCCAGGTCCACGCGTGGCAGCAGCAGCTGCGAGCCGCCGCGCACGGCGAACAGCGCATCGTGCAGCACGCGCAGGAAGACGTGGGCACTGGCCCGGTCCGCGGGCGTGTTGAGCGCCGAGACGCACAGGGGCTCGATCAGCTCGGCCTGGACGCGCGGCCCGAGCCCGGCGCACAGGGCCGTCACGCTCAGCGTGTCCGGGCAGGCAAAGCCGGCGAGTCGCCAGCCCAGCGCCGTGCGCAGCAGGCCCAGGCGCTCGCGCAGCGGCCAGGCGCGGTTGCGCAAGATGCCGGCCAGCACGTCCAGCGGCACAGGCAGATCGGGCAACCGCAGGCCAGCCCCCTCGGGGAACTGCAGGCTCAGGCGCAGGCGCTGCAGGGTTGTTGCCGGATCCACGCCGACGGTGCGCAGCAGGCGCAGGCTTTCGGTGTAGGCGCCGATCAGGATGTGCTGGCCGTTGTCCACGGTCACGCGGCGGCCGTCGGGCAGGGTGATCTCCAGGCCTCGGGCGCGGCCACCGGGGGTGCGGGCGGCCTCGAAGACCGTGACCGCGTGGCCGGCCTGCACGGCCTGGACGGCGGCGGCCAGGCCGGCCCAGCCGGCGCCGACAACCGCGAGTTTCATGCGGGCACCGCCGGGCCGTCCCACGGTGCGAGACGTGATGACGCCAGAGGCGTGCATCTCCTCGTCCCGTCCGAGCCTGGGCGGGCAGGCTCGGGGCCGCGGCCCTCAGTTCCCTCCGGAGGCCGCGCAGTCCACGGCGTGACAAGCGGGCGGGTCATAGCTTTCCGAGGGCCTGGACCCGCCAGGCCAGCCAGAGCTTGCGCAGGGGCGTGAGGCTGATGCGCTGGTGCAGCACCTGGAAGTTGTCGTGCTCGATCTCGCGCAGCAGGGTGCGGTAGATGCTGGCCATCATGAGGCCGGGTTTCTGCGCGTGGCGGTCGGCGGCGGGCAGCAGGGCCAGGGCCTCGTCGTAGAGCTGGTGCGCGCGCTCGGCCTGGAACTTCATGAGCGCCGTGAAGCGCTCCGAGTACTGGCGGTTGAGGATCTCCTGCGCCTTGACGTCGAAGCGCTGCAGTTCGTTGACCGGCAGATAGATGCGGCCGCGCAGCGCGTCTTCGCCCACGTCGCGGATGATGTTGGTGAGCTGGAAGGCCAGGCCCAGGGTATGGGCGTAGCGGGTGGTGGCTTCCTCGGTCTGGCCGAAGATGCGCGCGGCCACCTCGCCCACGATGCCGGCCACGAGATGGCAGTACTGCTGCAGGCCGGGGAAGTCGAGGTAGCGGGTCTGCTGCAGGTCCATCTGGCAGCCCTCGATCACCGCCTGCAGGTGCCGGGCCTCGATGCCGTAGTCCGCCGCATACGGCATGAGGGCCTGGAGCACGGGGTGGCCGGGCTGGCCAGCCCAGGCGCGCTGCACCTCGGCCCGCCACCAGGCCAGCTTGGTCTGGGCCACGCCCGGATCGGAAACCTCGTCCACGACGTCGTCCACCTCCCGGCAGAAGGCGTAGAAGGCCGTGATGGCCGCGCGACGCGGTTTGGGCAGGAAGAGGAAGGCGTAGTAGAAGCTGCTGCCGGAGGCAGCGGCCTTGTTCTGGACGTATTGCTCGGGCGTCATGGTGGTGGGGTGGGCAGTCCCGATTGTCACATCCACAGCGCGCGCCACAGCAGCCGTGGTGCAGCGGCCGCACCGACGGTGGGCCGATGCTGCAGGGTGTCGTGGCCCAGGGCCTCGATCTGTTCGAGGATGCGCAGGCCGCCTTGCACCACGAGGCGCAGCTCCCAGCCGGCGCGGCCGGGCACGCGGTGCACGAGCGGTGCGCCGTCGAGCATCAGGTCGCGCGCCCAGTGCACCTGATCGGCGATCAGGGCCCGCAGGGCCGGGGTAGGGCGCAGGGCGAGAACGTCCGCACGACTGACGCCATGGGCCGCGCAGTCGGCGTCGTTGAGGTAGTGGCGGCCGCGCGGCACGTCGCGGCTCAGGTCCTGCCAGAAGTTGATGAGCTGCAGGGCGCTGCAGATGGCGTCGCTCTGGCGCAGGGCGGTGGCGTCCTGCACGCCGTAGAGATGCAGCAGCAGCCGGCCCACGGGGTTGGCCGAGCGGCGGCAGTAGTCCAGCAGCTCGGCGCGGTCGGCATAGCCCTGGGCGTCGTGCGTCTTGCGCACGTCCTGGGCGAAGGCGTCGAGCAGGTCGTTCAGCAGGGGCAGAGGGAGCCGGAATGCCTGCAGCACAGGTGCCAGCGGGCCGAAGACCTGCGCCCAGCGGCCGCTGTGGGCCAGGCCCTGGGCTGTGGCCTGCAGGTCGGCGCGGTAGGCGGCCAGATCGTCCAGGCGCTGCGCGGCCGGGGCATCCCCTTCGTCGGCCATGTCGTCCGCGGTGCGGGCGAAGTGGTAGAGGGCCGCGATGGGCGGGCGCAGCCGCGGCGGGCACAGCCAGGAGGCGACGGGGAAGTTCTCGTAATGCTGGACCGGCGCGGGGGAGGCAAGGGGCGTGTTCACGCCCTGGATTTTCACCGTGCTTGACATGGATCGGGTTTTTACCTAGATTACTGACCGGTCGGTTATTAATTCACTCCCAAGCAAGCTTTCAGGGGTCTTTCCATGTCCGAGTTCCATGCCTTGCGCACACCCCGGTGGGTCCGTGCCACGCTTCTCCTTCCCGTCGCGCTGATGCTCGCGGCCTGCTCGCGCCAGGCGCCGGTGGAGGAGCCGGTACGGGCGGTCAAGGTCATGACCGTGCGCAGCGGCAGCCTCGAGGCCCGCCAGGAGTTTTCGGGCGAGGTACGGCCGCGCATCGAGTCACGCCTGGGCTTTCGCGTGGCCGGCAAGCTCGTGAGCCGCGAGGTGGAGCTGGGCCAGCGCGTGCGGGCCGGCCAGGTGCTGGCGCGCCTGGACCCGCAGGACTACCGGCTGGCGGCGGACGCCGCCCAGGCCCAGGTCGCGGCCGCCGTGACCAATCGCGACCTGGCGGCGGCCGACTTCAAGCGCTTCAAGGAATTGCGCGAGCAGAACTTCATCAGCGGGGCCGAACTGGAGCGCCGCGAGGCCAATCTCAAGGCGGCTCAGGCCCAGGTGGACCAGGCCCAGGCCCAGCTGACCAGCCAGCGCAACCAGGGCAGCTACACGGCCCTGGTGGCCGATACGGCCGGCGTGGTGACGGCCATCGAGGCCGAGACGGGGCAGGTGGTCAGCGCGGGCCAGCCCGTGGTGCGGCTGGCGCAGGACGGCGGGCGTGATGCGGTGTTCGCCGTGCCGGAAGACCAGCTGGGCCTGATGCGCGACGGCAGTGTCGTGGATGTGCGGGTCTGGCCCGGCCAGACCCAGCTCGCCGGCAAGGTGCGCGAGGTCTCGGCCAGCGCCGACCCGGTGACGCGCACCTACCAGGTCAAGGTGGGCCTGCAGGGACGCGAGCTGCCCTCGCTGGGCGCCACGGTGACGGTACAGCCCAGGCAGAAGAACGGCGAGCGTGCGCAGGCCATCAAGCTGCCCACCAGCGCGCTGCGCCAGGACGGGCAGGCCACCGCGGTCTGGGTGCTGGAGCCGCAGAGCATGACGGTGCGCTCGCAGCCGGTGCAGATCGCCACGGCGGATGGCAACGAGGCCGTGGTGGCCGCGGGCCTGCAGGAGGGCCAGCAGGTGGTGACGGCCGGCGTGCACGTGCTCTCGCCGGGCCAGAAGGTCATGCTCTGGCGCGAGAAAGCGCCCGGCAGCCTGGGCAGCCCGCCGCAGACGGCCCAGGACACGACCTCGGTTCCCGTGGCCAACGGCAAGTGAGGCGCGCATGAACCGCAAGGATCCTTCCGCCGGCTTCAACCTCTCGCGCTGGGCCATCGAACATCCGGCGCTCACGCGCTACCTGCTGGTGGTACTGATGGTGCTGGGCTTTGCCGCCTACTTCCAGTTGGGTCAGGACGAGGACCCACCCTTCACCTTCCGCGCCATGGTGGTACGCACCTACTGGCCCGGCGCCACGGCGCAGCAGGTGGCCGAGCAGGTGACGGACAAGATCGAGCGCACGCTGCAGGAGGTGCCGGGCGCGGACAAGATCCGCAGCTATTCCAAGCCAGGCGAGTCGCAGATCATCTTCCAGCTCAAGGATTCGACCCAGGCGGCCGTGGTGGCCGACACTTGGTACACCGTGCGCAAGAAGGTGGGCGACATGCGCGCCACCCTGCCCGGCGGCATCCAGGGGCCTTTCTTCAATGACGAATTCGGTGACGTCTATGGGGTGATCTACGCGCTGCAGGCCGATGGCTTCAGCGAGGCCGAACTCAAGGTCTTTGCCGACGACGTGCGCCAGCAGCTGCTGCGCGTGCCTGATGTGGCCAAGGTCGAGCTGTTCGGCGTGCAGGATGAGAAGCTCTACATCGAGATCTCGCAGAAGCGCTTGGCGCAGCTGGGGCTGGACCTGAACCAGGTGCTGGCCCAGCTGGGCCAGCAGAACGCGGTGGAAAGCGCGGGCTCGGTGCAGACGCCGCTGGACGTGGTGCAGGTGCGCGTGGCCGGCCAGTTCGAGGCCGTGAGCCAGCTGCGCGCCATGCCCATCCGCGGCAGTACCGGCAACCAGCTGCGCCTGGGCGACATCGCCGAGATCAGGCGCGGCTATGTGGACCCGGCCAGCATCAAGGTGCGGCACCAGGGGCAGCAGGTCATTGCCCTGGGTATCTCC
>JAYNNS010000089.1:0-3080 GCA_038112835.1 Curvibacter sp.
CTCGGGATGGCCCTTGTGGCCGATCATGATGAACTCGTAGCCTTCCTTGTGCAGCTTGGCCACCTCCACATGCACCTTGGTCACCAGCGGGCAGGTGGCGTCGAAGATCTGGAAGCCGCGGGCCTCGGCCTCCTGCTGCACGGCCTTGCTCACGCCATGGGCCGAAAAGACCAGGGTGGCGCCGGGCGGCACGTCCGACAGTTCCTCGATGAAGACCGCCCCCTTGGCCTTGAGGTCGTTGACCACGTAGGTGTTGTGCACGATTTCGTGGCGCACATAGATGGGCCGGCCGAACTTGGCCAGCGCGCGCTCGACGATCTCGATGGCGCGGTCCACGCCGGCGCAGAAGCCCCGCGGTTCGGCCAGGATGATTTCAGACTGGTTGGTCATGCTCAGAGCACCCCGATCAGCTGGACTTCGAAGCTCACGGGCTGGCCCGCCAGCGGGTGGTTGAAGTCGAAGAGCACGGCTTCGTCGCCCAGCTGCACCACCACGCCACCGAACTGCCCCTTGCGGTCCGGCGTGGGGAACTGCACCACATCGCCCACGGCATAGGTCTCGTTCGGGTCGCCCAGCTCGCGCAGCTCCTTGCGCGACAGCCATTGCTGCATGGCCGGGTTCTTCTCGCCGTAGGCGCCGGCCGGCAGCTGCAGCGTGGTGTGCACCCCTTCCTCCAGCCCGATCAGGGCCTGCTCCACCGCGGGCGCCAGCTCCCCCGTGCCCACGGTCAGCGTGGCCGGCTTGCCGCCGAAGGTGTTGATGATGTCGCCCGCCGGCCCGGCCAGGCGGTAGTGCAGCGTGAGGAAGGAGCCGGGCTGGACCCGGACAGGGGTGGTACTCATGGAAGTCCCGATAAACTGGGCCTCTATTGTAAAAACCCCCTGTTTCAGGCTCCGACATGCCGCTGAAAGACCTTCCCGCCGACGCGCAACCGCGCGAAAAGCTGCTGGCCCGGGGCCCGGGGGCGCTGTCGGACGCCGAACTGCTGGCCCTGCTGCTGCGTACCGGCCTGCCCGGCAAGGGCGTGCTGCAGCTGGCGCAGGAGCTGCTGGATGCGTTTGGCGGCATCGCCGGCCTGCTGCATGCCGGCGCGGAGGATCTCAAGCGCATCAAGGGCCTGGGCGGCCCGGCCAAGCGGGCCGAGCTGGTGGCCGTGCTGGAGCTGGCACGCCGGGCCCTGGCCGAGCAGCTGCGCGAGCGCGCCGCGCTCGATTCGCCCCAGGCCGTCAAGGACTATCTGCAGCTGCAGCTGGCCAGCAAGAAGCACGAATGCTTCGCCGTGCTCTTCCTCGACAACCAGCACCGCCTGCTGGCGCTGGAGGAAATGTTCCGCGGCACCCTGGCCCAGACCAGTGTCTACCCGCGCGAGGTCGTGCTGCGTGCCCTGCACCACCATGCCGCCGCCGTGGTGCTGGCCCACAACCACCCCAGCGGCACGGTCCAGCCCTCGCGCGCCGACGAGACCCTGACCCAGGCGCTCCAGGCCGCGCTGTCCCTGGTGGACGTGCGCGTGCTGGACCACGTGATCGTGGCGCCCGGCCTGGCGCTGTCCATGGCGGAAAAAGGATGGCTCTGATGGTGAAAGTCCATACACTGGCCGACCTCAAGCAGGTCAAGAAGGCCATCGAGGCCCAGGCCAGGATCGAGACCGAACGCAAGGCGGAGGAACTGCGCCGCGCCCGCCAGGCCACGGCCGACAAGGACCTCTTCCTGCAAGCTGCCGGCAAGGTGCAACCGCTGGTCGTACCCGCCAAGGCGCCACTGAAGACCGAGAAACCCAGGCCTGTGCCCATCCAGCGCCAGCGCGACGAAGAGGCCGCGCTGCAGGAAACCATCAGCGACGAGTTCGACGCCAGCACCCTGCTGGAGACCGACGAGCACCTGAGCTACCGCCGCCCCGGCGTCGGCCCCGACGTCACACGCAAGCTGCGCCGCGGCGACTGGGCCATCCAGCGCCAGCTCGATCTGCACGGCCTGCGCACCGAAGACGCGCGCGAAGCCCTGGGCCAGTTCATCCGTGAAGCGCAGAAGCGGGGCCTGCGCTGCGTGCGTGTGGTCCACGGCAAGGGCCTGGGCTCACCGGGCAAGACCCCCGTACTCAAGGGGCGCGTGCAGAGCTGGCTGGCGCAGAAGAAGGAGGTGCTGGCCTTTGTGCAGGCCCGGCCCGCCGAGGGGGGTGCGGGGGCCGTGATCGTCCTTCTTCAGCCCGCCCCTTGAGGGGTGGGGAGGGCCAGCGTCAGGCCCTCACCATGCGCAACACAGCCGGCTAGCCGGGTGTGTTGCGCATCCAGTCCGCCGTGCCGAAGAAGGCCTCGCGCAGCCTGGCACGCAGCTCCTCGGCCACGCCCACCTCGCCCATGGCCTGGTCCATGCAGGCCAGCCACTGGTCGCGCTCCACCAGGCCGATCTTGAACGGCATGTGGCGTGCGCGCAGGCGCGGATGGCCGAAGCGCTCGATGTAGTGATTGGGCCCGCCCAGCCAGCCGCAGAGGAACCAGAACAGCTTCTGCCGCGCCTCACCGAGCTCGCTGCCGTGCGCAGCACGCAGTTCGCGGTAACCGGGCTCCAGGTCCATCAGATCGTAGAAGCGCTCGACCAGGGCGCGGACCTGCTCTTCGCCCCCGAGCCACTCGAAGGCGGTCGCGGGGCGGGTCTGTTCTTCGGAAGTCATGTCCCGATTATCCCGGCACCCGGGAATCCGTCGCAGCGCCAGCGCTCAGGTCGCCGCCTGGCGCAGGGTCTGCACGACGGGCCGGCGCAGCACCGCACGCAGGCCCCACCAGCCGGCCAGCCAGGCCAGCCCGGCGCCACTCAGGGCACCCGCGGGCAGCAGCCACCAGCTCACGCTCCACTCGAAGTTGAAGGCGTAGCGCGCCAGCGCCCAGCCCACCACACCCGAGACCGCGGCCGCCAGCACGCCCGCCAGCAGGCCCACGCCGGCGAGTTCGGCACGCTGCATCTGGCGCAGCAGGCCGCCACCGGCCCCCACGGCACGCATCACCGCGTATTCGCGCGCGCGCTCCTCGCGCGTGGCCGTGACAGCCGCAAACAGCACCACCAGGCCCGCGGCCAGCGTGAAG
>JAYNNS010000089.1:3090-9584 GCA_038112835.1 Curvibacter sp.
AATTCCACCGCGCGGCTGACCTGGCTCAGCACGCGCTGCACCTGGGCCAGCGTCGCGCTGAGATCCACCACGGTGACATTGGGAAACTGGCGCACGAGCCCGCTGTCGAAGCCCGGCTGTTCGGGCGCGCGCAGGGCGGCCAGATAGGTGAGCGGCAGCTCGGGCATGCGGCTCACCGGATAGAGCGCGAAGAAGTTGGCGCGCATGGAGCCCCAGTCCACCTTGCGCAGCGAGGTGATGGTGGTCTCGTGCTGCAGGCCCGCGATGTCGAAGCGCAGCTTGTCGCCCAGCTTGAGACCCAGGGTCTTGGCGATGCCGTCCTCCATGCTGATGCCACCCGGGTCCTCGGGTGTCCAGCGGCCCGCGACGATGGGGTTGTGCGCCGGCGGCTGCGCGCTGTGCGAGAGGTTGAACTCGCGCTCGACCAGGCGCTGGGCGCGCTCGTCCGTGTAGTCCTGGGCCTGCACCGGCCTGTCGTTGATGGCGACCAGGCGGCCGCGGATCATGGGATACCAGTCGTATCCGGGCCGCACCCCGCTGTCCTGCAGCTGGCGCTGGAAGGCCTCGGCCTGGTCGGGCTGGATGTTGATGACGAAACGGTTCGGCGCATCGGCCGGCGTGGCCTGGCGCCAGCTCTGGATCAGGTCGGTGCGCAGCAGCACCAGCAGCAGCAGCGCCAGCAGGCCCACGGCCAGGCTGCTGACCTGCAGCACGGCATAGACCGGCCGTGCCGAGAGCTGGCGCGTGGCCAGCACCAGCCAGCGCGGTGCCGTGTTCTCGCGCACCACGCGGCGCAGCACCCCGACCGCGCCCCAGCTCGCCAGCGCGAACAGGGCCACCGCGCCGGCAAAGCCGCCCACGGTGATCAGCCCGAGCCTGAGGTCGCTGCTCGCGGCCAGCAGCAGCACGCAAAATCCGGCCACGCCCAGCGCCAGCACGCCGAGGGACATGGGGCGCAGGCTGCCCACATCGCGCCGGATCACGCGCAGCGCCGGCACCTGGGCCAGCTGCAGCACAGGCGGCAGGCCGAAGGCCAGCATGAGCGTGAGCCCCACGCCCAGGCCGAAGGCCACGGGCCACAGGCTGGGCGCGGGCAGGGCCGCATCGACCAGACCGGCCAGCAGCAGCACGAAGACATGGTGCACGGCCCAGCCCAGGGCCACGCCCAGCACACCGCCGGCCAGACCCACGAGCAGGAATTCCAGCGCATGGCTGCGCGCGATGGTGGCCTGCGACAGGCCCAGCACGCGCAACATCGCGCAGTCGTCCAGGTGCTGGTGGGCAAAGGCCCGCGCCGCCAGGCCCACGGCCACGGCGCTCAGCAGCGCGGCCAGCAGGGCCACGAGGTTGAGAAACTTCTCGGCGCGTTCCAGCGTCTGCGCCATCTCGGGCCGCCCGCCCTGCAGCGCCTCCACCCGCACGCCACGCAGGTGCTCGCGTTCGATCAAGGCATCGGCCGCCTTGACGAAGGCGTTGACGGCCCGGTCCTCGCCCGCCACCGCGTAGCGATAGGTCAGGCGGCTGGCCGGCTGCACGAGCTGGGTCGCCGCCACATCCGCCTGGTGGATCAAGGCGCGCGGCGCGAAATTGATGAAGCCCGCGCCGCGGTCCGGCTCGATGCCGATCAGGCGCGTGATGCGGAAAGAGGATTCGCCCAGCAGCAGCACATCGCCCACCTGCAGGCCCAGCGCGTCGAGCAGCGCCGGATCGGCCCAGACCTCGCCCGGCGCCGGGATGTCGCGCGTGGCCACCGGCGCCTCACCCGCACGCAGGCTGACCGTCAGCCTGCCACGCAGCGGATAGCCGCCCTCCACCGCCTTGAGCGAAACGAGACGCGTCGCCCCGCCCTGCGCCTCGCTGGCCCGCGCCATGGTCGGAAAGCTCAAGGAGGCCGAGGCCTGCAGCCCCCGGCGCTGCGCGAGCTCCTGCAGCACTGCCGGCGTCGCCTGGTCGCTGACCACCACGGCGTCCCCACCCAGCAGCTGGCGCGCGTCGCGCTGCATGCCGCCCTTGAGCCGGTCGGCAAAGAAGCCCACTGCGGTCAACGCGGCCACGGCCAGCGTGACGGCGATGATGAGCAAACGCAGCTGGCCCGCACGCAGATCACGACCGAGGGTTTTCCAGGCGAGCTGCCAGAAGGTGATGTTCATGAGGGGAGCTTAGGGGATTTCTGTGTCTGTGTGCGCTGACGGGGTTTTCCGTCGGTTCATATCCCTGACATGCCTAGCTTGCCGGGTCTCGCCCCGGCGGGCGACTCCCTTTTCTTGTCTCGCCAAGAAAAGGAAGCAAAAGAAGGCGAGCCGGGTGCGTCGTCCCTCCGCTACGCTACGGGCACACTGCGTTGCTCGGACTGGGCGGGGTGCGCGCAAACTCGGCTAACGCCTCAAACATGCGCGTCCCTTTCTCCGCCCGCTCCTGCGCTACTCGCCTCCGCACACGGCGGTCGAGACTGAATACCTGAACACACACAGTCCCCGCTCACGGATGACTGCGGGGTTTCATCGACCTGTTATTGCCCCGACCCATCCAAAAATGTCTGAATTTCTTTGTTCATCAAGCACTTGCACATTCGGTGCAAAGAGCCCCCGAACGACGCC
Source organism: Curvibacter sp. (assembly GCA_038112835.1). Taxonomy (GTDB): domain Bacteria; phylum Pseudomonadota; class Gammaproteobacteria; order Burkholderiales; family Burkholderiaceae_C; genus Hylemonella. Next base: position 5,688 of record JAYNNS010000089.1, read on the forward strand.
ACCATGTTATTCCGCACTTTTGCGGGGTTTGCCGGTTTGTTATGAGCACCGCGCCACGGTATAGTCTGTCGAATTCTTGAAACAGAACAAGCACTTAGCTTGCAGCAAGGGAGGCGCCAGAATGACTATCCGTCCATGTTATTCCGCACTTTTGCGGTCGATATCACGTTAGCGATCAAACATGGCGATCGACGATATTCACTGGCACGATTCACTCGTTCTGAGCGTAAGGATCGTGCCGGAAAAGGACACAGTCGAAATGCGTCTGCTTTATCCGGAGGAATGGCGAAAGAACAGCTTCGCGGAACGAACCGTGATTTTCGAGGAAGCGTACGGCTATAAAGAGTTCGAAGGTCCCATATATGGTTCTCCAACCATCCTCAGCGCGCAAATCGCTGGATCCGAAGGAGATTGCAAACTGATGAGGCTCGAAACGAATGCCGGATATCGAGAGCTCTTCTGTAAGGACGTGTTTCTTGTCGAACCAAAGATGCGGAATCGCTAACAAATCCATGCAGCCGACGTGCGAAACGCACGCGGCTGATGGATGGCGTTACCTGCTATAGCAATCGCTTTCTCTCATCCCACACGACAAGGGCACGCGATAGCGTGCCCTTGTTTTTTTCGGTTTCGGCATTCCCCACCCTTGTGTCTGTGCCGAGAAGCGCAGCGGCGGGCGGATCAAGAGACGCGCATGTCTGAGCGTAGCGAGTTTGCGCGGCTCCCGCCTGACGCGAGCATCGCAGGGTGCCCCGGCACAGCCGGGGTCACAGACACCAGGGTCGCCTTTCTTTTGGTTCCTTTTCTTTGGCGACGCAAAGAAAAGGAACTCGGCTGCCGGGCCGAGACCCGGCTTGCCACAGAAGCTCAAACTCAGATCGGCAGCAGAAGCATCAGAAGCTCAACTGCAACCCCACCTTGAGACTCCGCCCCGGCAGCGGAACCCCACCCGGCCGTGTCTGCGTCAGGATCGAAGAAGACGAGTAAGCCAGGGTGTTGGTCAGGTTGTCCACCCGCGCATACCAGAGCGCCGGCAAGCCCCCCAGCTTGTCCCGCAGGGTCAAACCCGCATTCCACAGCGTGTAGCCCTCGGTCGTGAGCTGGCCATCCGGTACCCGGTCCTGGCCCGCATAGCGGTCCACGCCCAGGCGTGCATTCCAGGCCGCGCGACTCCACTGCAGCGTGACGCCCACGCGGTGCGGGGCGATGCGCGGCAGGGGCTGGCCGGTGCTGGTGTTCTCGGCGCGCACGGTGTCGGCGCGCAGGCCCAGGTCCAGCTTGTGCAGCGTGTCGAGCAGGCGCACATTGCCACGGGTCTCCAGACCCGTGAAACGCGCCTGCACCTGGGTGTAGGTGTACTGCGGCGGCGAGGCCGCCAGGTCCGTGCCTTCCAGCGAGATGTAGTTGCTGAAGCGGTGCTGGAAGAGCTGCACCTTGGCCCGGTGTGCACCACGCTTCCAGGCCGCACCGATATCCACATTGGCCGAACGCTCCTTGGCCAAGTCGGGGTTGCCGATCTCCTCGGCATTCGTCGCCACGTGCTCGCCGTTGGCATAGAGCTCGTAATGACGCGGCGCGCGCTCGTTGTGCGAGAGATTGGAGGTCAGCTGCCATTCGGGCGCCACGTTCCACAGCGCACCCAGGGCATAGCTGGCCGGATTGAAGCTGCGTGCGCCCGGCGTGAAGGCCGGGTTACCGGCGATGCCCAGCGACTCCACGCGCACCGATTCCACGCGGGCGCCGGCGCTGAGCTTGCCCCAGCCGGTGCCCAGCTCCTCGTGCACAAAGGCCGCGCTGCTGCGCGTGCGGCTGTTGGGCGCATAGGCTTCGGCGCCATCGGCCGAGAAGTCCGTGTTGTCGAACTGCAGGCCGAGCACACCGTCGAGCCGGCCCATGCGCGCGTGCCGGGCTTCCAGACGCAGGTCCTGGCCCTTGGTCTTGAAGCGCGTGCCCACGTCAGCGCCCTCGAACTCGGTGTGGTGGTAGTCGGTCAGGCTGTACTGGGCCTTGACGCTTTGCAGCAGCGGCCCGAGCTCGCGCAGCTCGCCCTCGAGGGCGTAGCGGTTGGTGCGCAGGCGGATCGTGACGTCGTCCTGGGCCACCGTGCCGTAGTTCTTGTCATAGGTGGAGAGCGAGGCGCCGAGGTAGCCACGGTCGAAGAACATCGTGCCGCCGACCGCACCACCCCAGGTTTCGCTGGCCGAGTTGCAGATGCGGCGTTGCGTCGTCGTGACACCGTTCCTGGTGCACTCCAGGGCCACGGGCGCCGAGACGTCTTCGGTCTTGCGCGACATGGCGTCCACGTGCAGGGTGTAACGGTGGGTACCGGCGTCCAGTACCACGGCACCGCCCTGCTCTTTATTGCCGGTAGCAAAACCGGCGTCCAGACGGCCCGAGACCCCCCCCTTCTCGTCGAACAGCGGCTCGCGGTGGATGCGGCCGTCGATCACGTTGACCACGCCGCCCACGGCACTGCCGCCGTACTGCAGCACGCCGGGGCCACGCAGCACCTCGACACGCTCGATCAGCAGCGGGTCCAGCGCCAGCGCGTGGTCATAGCTCAGGGCCGACAGGTCCAGGCTGGCGCTGCCGTTGTTGAGGATGGAGATGCGGTCGCCGTCCAGGCCGCGGATCACGGGGCGGCTGGCATTGGGACCGAAATAGGTGCTGCTCACGCCCGGCAGGCCATTGAGCGTCTCGCCCAGCGTGGTCTGGCCGCGCTGCAGCAGTTCCTCGGCGGTCAGCTGGTCCACCGGCGCGATCAGCTCGGTGGCGCCCAGCGGGTTGGCGGTCACGACCACAGGGGCCAGCGTGGCGTTCTCATGGGCCCAGCTGCTGCAGGCCAGCAGGCTGAGGCTGGCGAGGGCGCCGAGACGGAAGGGGAAAGTTGGTTTTTGGGGCATGGCTCTCTCGTTGAATCAAAGGCAGGCACACCGCGGCGCGACAGCGCGGCGGTGCGGCATCCGGGACGGGGATTCAGCGAGCAGCCGGCGGCGCGCGCGCGGCAAAGGCCACGCAGGGGCGCGGCTGCAGGGCCTGCAACACCGGCAGCAGCGGCGACAGCGGCAGGGCCGTGGGGAGGAGGACATGGGGTGCCGCCACCAGACCGCCATGGCCCAGCTGGTCGTAGAGGCGGCATTCGCTGTCGCCGGAAGCGTGCGCCAGCAGCTGGGCCAGCAGGCCGTGTGCCTCATGCCCATGACCGTCGTCTTGCGCAACAGCGGCGGCTGGCGTGTGCACGTCATGGGCGTGGAGCACCCCGTGCGCCAGCCCCAGCAGCTGGGTCCAGAGCAGGGCCAGCACGAGCAGCACCGCGCCCGGCAGGTGCCGGGAACGGAGGCGGGACAGGGCGTGCAGACGGGGCATGGCAGCGAAGGGGGAAGGCCGGGATTTTATTTCACGGGCACGGCATCGGTGATGCGGTAGTACAGACCGTAGGGGTCGTCACGCAGCACGGCCAGGCGACCCTGCACCACCACGGGCTCCATGCCGTAGCGGATCGGCGTCTTGGTGCGCACCTCGATCATGCTCTCGGGCCCGCCGGGCAGGCAAAAGGAACAGGTCAGCGGCACCGAGCTCAGCAGGAAGTGGGTCTGCTTCTCGCCCGGCTCCAGCGGCATCATGAAGCCCTGCACGCGCTGCGGCTTGCCGTCCAGCGCCTGGATCTCGGGCGGGAAGACGGGGAGCACACGGTTTTTCTCCACCTTGGTCTTCACATTCGTCAGGAAGGACCAGGGCAGCACGTCGCCGCGCTCCTTGAGCTGCGGGAAGGGGCTGCCGGCGCCGTGCACGCCCGCGCCGCTGCCCGGCGGGCCGCTGGGCACCCCGCCTTCGATCGGGGGACTCAGCTGCGCCTGGGCGCTGCAGGCCAGGGCCAGCAACAGGGAAGAGAGCAGG
>JAYNNS010000090.1:0-1740 GCA_038112835.1 Curvibacter sp.
CTCGGGCTGGGGAAAGAGGCGCACACTGTCGTGCAGGCCCAGGCCGATGAGTGCCTGGAGGTGTGTGCGCTCTTCCGCCGTGCAGTGGATGGTGTCTTTCAGGCCCACCGGGTCCCAGACGTCGAGGTCGTCGAAGGTGATGTTGTAGTCACCCATGAGCACGAGCTTGGGGTGTTGCAGCAGCTCGCCGCGGACCCATGTGCGCAGCGCGTCCAGCCAGCGCATCTTGTAGGCGAACTTGTCCGAACCCGGCTCCTGGCCGTTGGGAAAGTAGGCGCCGATCACGCGCACGCCGTTGATCGTGGCGCTGATCACGCGCGCCATCTCGTCCTCGAAGCCCGGGATGTTGCGCACCACGGCTTCCAGCGGCGCGCGCGCGAGCAGGGCCACGCCGTTGTAGGTCTTCTGGCCGAAGCTCTCGGCGCGGTAGCCGGCCTGGCTGAAGGCGTCGAAGGGGAACTTGTCGTCGGTGAGCTTGAGCTCCTGCAGCGCCAGCACATCGACCGGGTTGGCGGCCAGCCAGTCCAGCACCTGCGGCAGGCGCACGGTGAGCGAGTTGACGTTCCAGGTGGCGAGTTTCATGCGGGCACGCGGGTGTTGCGGTAGGTGACGAAACTGTAAGCCAGTCCGCTGGCGGCCACATGGCGTTCCCGGGACTGCTCGGTCCATCCTGGGCCGAACACGGGCGCAAAGGCATCGCCTTCGAACTCGGCCTCGATCTCGGTGACCACGGCCGTGCTGGCCAGCGGCAGGGCCTGGGCGTAGATGTCGGCGCCGCCGATGATCCAGGCATCACCGACATCGCCGCAGAGTTGCAGGGCCTCGTCCAGCGAGTGCGCCACGCGCGTGCCTTCGGCCTGCCAGCCACGCTGGCGTGTCACGACCACATTGGTGCGGCCGGGCAGGGGGCGAAAGCGCGGGGGCAGCGATTCCCAGGTCTTGCGCCCCATGATGACGGGCGCACCCAGCGTGGTGCGCTTGAAGTGGGCCAGGTCCTCGGGCAGGTGCCAGGGCATGGTGCCGTTCTTGCCGATGGCGCCGTTGGCGGCGCGCGCAAAGATCAGGTGCAGTTTCATGCAGTTGCTTTCCGGGCGGGCAGCAGCACGGCGGCAATCGCCGCCATCACGAAGACGATGGCCAGGTAGTCCTGCCAGTGCGGCCACTCGCCGACGATGAAGGTGGCACTGAGCGTGCCCACCAGCGGGATCGCCATCACGCTCATGGCGCTGGTGGCCGGCGGCAGATGGCGTGCCAGCCCGGCCCAGAGGGTCTGGGCAAAGCCGTAGTTGATGAAGGCGCCGTAGGCCAGGCTGGCCCACATGGGCGCGCTGAACTGCCAGCTCGGCCAGGGCTCGCTGGCGAAGGCGATGAGCCAGAGGCAGATGGAGGTCAGGATCATCATCCAGATCGTCAGCGTCTCCACGGGCAGGGTCAGCCGGGCGCGGCGCATCATCAGCGTGCCGATGGCCCAGCTGATGGCGGCGATCTCCATCCAGACGATGCCCAGCGGGCGGCCCGTGAGCGCCGTGAACTCGCTGGAGGTCAGCAGGCCGATGGCCACGGCCACGGCGATCACGGCTACCACGGTGCGCTGCGTGAGGCGTTGGCCGAGAAACAGCGCGCCCAGCAGCACGGTCCAGATCGGCATGGTGAAGCCCAGGATGGCGGCGCGCCCCGAGGCCAGTTCCTTGACGCCCAGGATGGACACCGTGTGCCAGCCCAGCATATTGGGAATGCCCA
>JAYNNS010000090.1:1840-6049 GCA_038112835.1 Curvibacter sp.
GCCACCGGTGCCTTGATGGCCGGGTGGCACTGGTAGTCCAGCACCTCGAAGTCCTCGTACTGGTAGTCGAAGATCGAGTCCGGCCGGCGCTTGATGTTCAGCGTCGGGTAGGGGTAGGGCGTGCGCGAGAGCTGCAGCGCCACCTGTTCGTGGTGGTTGCTGTAGATGTGGCAGTCGCCGCCGGTCCAGATGAAGTCGCCCACGCCCAGGTCGCATTGCTGCGCGATCATGTGGGTCAGCAGGGCGTAGCTCGCGATGTTGAAGGGCACGCCGAGAAAGATGTCGGCGCTGCGCTGGTAGAGCTGGCAGCTCAGCTTGCCCCCGGCCACGTAGAACTGGAAGAAGGCATGGCAGGGCATGAGCGCCATCTTGTTCAGCTCGGCCACGTTCCAGGCGCTGACGATGATGCGGCGCGAGTCGGGGTTGCTCTTGAGCGTTTTGATGACTTCGGCGATCTGGTCGATGTGGCCGCCGTCGGGCGTGGGCCAGCTGCGCCACTGCACGCCGTAGACCGGACCCAGGTCGCCGTCGGGGCGGGCCCACTCGTCCCAGATCGTGACGCCGCGTTCGCGCAGCCAGTTGTTGTTGCTCGAACCCGTGAGGAACCACAGCAGTTCGTAGATGATGGACTTGAGGTGCACCTTCTTGGTCGTCACCAGCGGGAAGCCCTCGTTGAGGTCGAAGCGCATCTGGTGGCCGAACACGCTGCGCGTGCCCGTGCCCGTGCGGTCGGTCTTGGGCGCGCCCGTGGTGTACACGTGGCGCATGAAGTCTTCGTACTGGCTGCGCACAGGGCGCGGGGCGACGCTGCTCATGGCTGGGGATTATCCGCGGATCATGCGCTGGGGGTTCATCAGGTTGTGCGGATCCAGCGCCTGCTTGATGCTGCGCATCAGGTCCAGGGCCACCGGCGACTTGTGCTCCGGCAACTTGTCCACCTTGAGGCTGCCGATGCCGTGCTCGGCCGAGATCGAGCCACGGTAGCGGTCCACCACCTCGTAGACCAGGGCGTTCATGGGCGGCTCCTCCTCGGCGAGGAAGCGCTTCTGGTCCTCGCCCTCGGGCGCCTGCACGTTGTAGTGCAGATTGCCGTCGCCGAGATGCCCGTAGGTCACCAGGCGCGCGCCGGGGAACTTCTCCAGCAGCAGGGCGTTGGTCTCCTCGACGAAGGCCGGGATACGCGAGACGTTGATCGAGATGTCGTGCTTGATGTTCAGGCCTTCCTGGGCCTGGGCCAGCGGGATGCTCTCGCGGATGTGCCACAGGGCCTTGGCCTGGGCCATGCTCTCGGCCACCACGGCATCGGTCACACAGCCGGCTTCCAGGGCCGCCTCGAGCAGGCGCTCGAACTGCTGGCGTGCATGCGCTTCCGATTCGTTGTCCGAGTTCTCCAGCACCACACACCAGGGCGACTCCTGCCAGAAGGGCACGCGCTGCTGCGGGAAGTGCTTGGCGACCAGGCTCAGCGCGAACTGGCCCATGACCTCGAAGCCGGTCAGGCCGGCGCTCAGGTGCTCGTGCGCCAGGCCCAGCAGCTGCACCGCCGCTTCCATGGACGGCACGGCCGCAAACGCCGTGAGCTGGGCCTTGGGCAGGGGGTAGATCTTCATGGTGGCGCCGGTGATCACGCCCAGCGTGCCCTCGGAGCCGATGTAGAGGTGGCGCAGGTCGTAGCCCGTGTTGTCCTTGCGCAGGCCCAGCAGGCCGTCCCAGACTTCGCCCTGGGCCGTCACGACCTCCAGGCCCAGGCAGAGTTCACGCGTGTTGCCGTAGCGCACGACCTGGGTGCCACCGGCGTTCGTCCCCAGGTTGCCGCCGATGGTGCAGCTGCCCTCGGAGGCCAGGCTCAGCGGGAAGAGGAACCCCGCCTTCTCGCACTCGTCCTGCAGGTTCTGCAGCACGCAGCCCGCGTCCACGGTGATGGTCAGGTTGCCGGCGTCGAGCGCGCGCACCTTGTTCATGCGCGTGAGGCTGAGCACCACCTGGGTACCGCTCTCGTCGGGCGTGGAGCCCACCACCATGCCGGTATTGCCGCCCTGCGGCACCATGGCCACGCGCGCGGCGGCGCAGGCCTGGACGACGGCAGCGACTTCCTGCGTGTTGCCGGGGCGCACCACGGCCAGCGCGCGGCCGCGCTCGCGGCCACGCCAGTCGAGTTCCCAGGCCGTGAGGTCGGCGGCTGGGTCTTCGTGGGTCAGCACGTAGGGGGCGCCGACGACGGCGCGTAGCTTGTCCAGCAGTGCTTTCTGTTCAGAGGTGAGGTTCATGGTGGGGCGGTTCCGGTAGGGGCGGCTTCCCGCGCGGCGCGCAGGCGCAGGCGGATGTGCAGGGTGCAGCCGGTGAAAAGGAGCAGTCCCAGCAGCACTTCCAGCGCGGCCAGCCAGGCGCCCGGCGCAGGCTCGCTGGTGGCGCGGACCAGCCCTTCGAGCACGTAGAGCCAGACCAGCAGGCTGAGCCAGCGGTAGGTGTACATGCGGTTCTTGAGCAGGCCGGCCAGGGGCAGGCACAGGGGCAGGACCTTGAGCGCGAGCCAGGAGCCGCCGGGGCGGACCGGTGCCAGCCAGAGCTCCCAGGCCAGGCCGAGCGCGATCAGGCCCAGCAGGCTGGCCACGGTCAGGCGCCGGCTGAGCGTGACGTAGGGTGCGGAGACGTTCATCGAAGCTGGCATCATAGCGGCATGAGCCTGCCCCGCCGCCTGCAGGAGTTCCTGAACGAGCTCTCGCGTTTCCCCTGGAAGAACACCGCCCTGACCCTGCGCGAGCGCTTCCGCGAAGACCGCCTGGGCCTGACCGCCAGCAGCCTGACCTTCACCACCACGATCGCCCTGGTGCCCCTGCTGACCGTGGCCCTGGCCCTGTTCACGGCCTTTCCCATGTTCGCCAAGTTCCAGGACGTGCTGCAGAAATGGCTGGTGGAAAGCCTGGTGCCCGACAACATCGCGCGCCAGGTGCTGGGCTACCTGACCCAGTTCGCCAGCCGGGCCGGACGCCTGGGCTGGGCCGGCCTGACCGTGCTCTTTTTCACCGCGCTGAGCCTGGTGTTCACCATCGACCGCACGCTCAACGCCATCTGGCGCGTGCGCCGGCCGCGTTCCCTCGGCCAGCGCCTGCTGGTCTACTGGGCCGCGCTCACGCTGGGCCCGCTGCTGCTGGCGGCCAGCCTGACCATCACTTCCTACATCGTGACCGCTTCGCGCGGCATGGTCGGCGGCCTGCCCGGCGGCCTGCGCCTGCTGCTCGACAGCGTGGAGTTCCTGCTGGTGGCCGGTGGCCTGGCCGCGACCTACCACTACGTGCCCCACACCCGGGTCAAGTGGGCCCATGCCTGGACCGGCGCGCTGTTCGCCACCCTGGCGCTGGAAGGGGCCAAGAAGCTGCTCACGCTCTACCTCAAGGCCGTGCCCACCTATTCGGCTGTCTACGGGGCCTTTGCCACCGCGCCCATCCTGCTGATCTGGATCTACGTGGCCTGGGTCATCGTGCTGCTGGGCGCGGTGATCGCGGCCTATCTGCCCAGCCTGCTGGCCGGGGTGGCCCGCCGTGCGCCGGGGCCGGGCTGGCGTTTCCAGCTGGCGCTGGAAATGCTGCAGGTGCTGGAGTCGGTGCGGCAGGCGCCGGGCCACGGGCTCACGCTGATGCAGATCGCCGAGCGCCTGCGGGTGGATCCCCTACAGCTCGATCCCCTGGCCGAGACCCTGGTCCAGCTCGACTGGGTGGGCCGCCTGGTCGAGGCCGAGCCGGGAGAGCCGCCACGCCTGGTGCTGCTGGCCGACCCGGATGTCACCCCGCTGGCGCCCATGCTGCGTACCCTGCTGCTGCCGCCCGACCCGACGACCGAGGCTTTCTGGGGCAACAGCGAGCTGGCCACGCTGAGCCTGCGCGACGCGCTGTCGCCGCGCTGACAGGCCTCAGAACGGGATCTTGCCGGTCCAGATGTCCTTGTACATCACCCAGTCGCCCATGAAGCTGTAGAGCGGGCGCTTGAAGCTCGCGGGCTTGTTCTTCTCGAAGCCGAAGTGGCCCAGCCAGGCAAAGCCGTAGCCGCAGAGCAGGCCATAGAGCAGGTACTGGGGCTGGCCGGTGTAGACCAGCAGGCCCAGGCAGATCAGGGCCAGGCTGCTGCCCAGGAAATGCAGGCGGCGGCAGGTGCGGTTGCTGTGCTCGCCGAGGTAGAAAGGATAGAACTCGGCAAAGCGCGTGAAGCGGCGCG
>JAYNNS010000090.1:6059-9502 GCA_038112835.1 Curvibacter sp.
GTGTAGGCCGGCGCCGAGGCTCCGGGCAAGCCCGCAGGCGACAGGCCGGAGGGCAGGGGTATAGTGCCGCGGACACCCTGTTCCGAGAGAGCCCGCCCGCATGACCGATGCCGCGCTGCGCCAGCTGCGCCTGCTGACCCGCTACACCGCCTGGGCCGACACGCGCCTGTACGAAGCCCTGGCCGCCTTGCCGGCCGGCGAGCTCACGGCGCGGCACAACCAGGGCCGGCACAGCATGGTGGGCACCCTGGCCCACATCTGGGTGGTGGACCGGATCTGGCAGGCGCATCTGCAGGGCCGCGCCCACGGTTACACCACGCGCCAGCCGGCGCAGGAGCCGGCGCTCGAACAGCTGCGGCAGGATCAGGCCGGGCTGGACGGCTGGTACATCGCCTGTGCCGACGATCTGGATGCGGCCGGTCTGGCCCGGGAGATCGACTTCCGTTTCGTCGACGGCGGTGCCGGGCGCATGAGCCGCGGGGACATGCTGCTGCACATCGTGAACCACAAGACCTACCACCGCGGCTACGTGGCCGACATGCTCTACCAGGCCGGCTTCAAGCCGCCGGTGATGGACCTGCCGGTCTTCCTGCGCGACGTGCCGCAGACCGGGGCCGCAGGGGGCTGAACCATGTTCATCGGCCACTTCGCCCTCGGCTTTGCCGCCAAGTCTGCCGCGCCCCGGGTCTCCCTGGGCACCCTGTTCCTGGCGGCGCAGTTCATCGACCTGCTCTGGCCTACCTTCCTCTTCATGGGGCTGGAGCGCGTGCGCATCGAGCCCGGCGCCACCGCCGTCGTGCCCCTGGTCTTCGAGCACTATCCCTACACGCACAGCCTGCTGGCGGTGTGCGGCTGGGCGGTGCTGGTCGCCGGCCTGCACTTTCTGCTCATGCGTGATCGCCGCGCCGCCCTGGTGCTGGCCCTGCTGGTGCTGAGCCACTGGCTGCTGGACCTGCTGGTGCACAAGCCGGACCTGCAGGTCCTGCCCTGGTCGGGTACGGTGGTGGGGCTGCGGCTGTGGTCTTCGCTGACGCTGACCCTGGCGCTGGAGGTGCCGCTGTTCATGCTCGGCGTCTGGCTCTATGCCCGCAGCACCCGGGCCGGTGATGCGGGCGGGCGCTGGGGCCTGGTGGGCCTGGTGTTGTTCCTGTTCGTGATCTATGCCGGCAATGTGCTGGGCAGCCCGCCGCCCAGCGTGGCGGCCATTGCCTGGATGGGGCAGCTGCAGTGGCTGCTGGTACTGCTGGGCTACTGGGTGGACCGGCATCGCCAGGTGCTCGCACGCGCCTGATCGCGGACCCATAAGTAAGTCTTTGTCACGGCCCTGCCATCCGGGCGGGCCGGCGCATCTTCTGTGCTACGGTGGCGGCCTTTGCCAGAGGAGCTTGCGTGCGTTTCGTCCTGTCCTTGCTGATGTTGTGCCTGTCGTTCGCCCTGCCGGCGCAGGCTGCCTGCGATCCGGGCGAGGGCCGGTGGGACCGGCTCTGCCGCGAACTCTCCGACACCTGGACCCAGGGCCAGGACGAGGTCTACCTGCCCTTCCGGGCCCATCACCTGCGCTACGCCTACACGCAGGAGAAGATCGACAGCTACCGCGAGGCGTCCTGGGGCCTGGGTTACGGCCGCAGCCGTTACGACGCGCAGGGTCACTGGCACGGCTGGTACGGCATGGTGTTCCTGGATTCGCACAGCAAGGCGCAGCCCATCCTGGGCTACGGCTACCAGTGGATCTGGGGGCCGCCGCAGGGCCTGCATGCCGGCCTGGGCTACACCGTGCTCGTCACGGCCCGCTCGGATGTCGGCAACTACATGCCGATTCCGGGCGTCTTGCCCATCGCCTCGCTCAGCTACGGCCGCGCCACGCTCAACGCAACCTTCCTGCCGGGGGGCACCGGCTACGGCAACATCATCTTCCTCTGGGGCCGCTTCGGTTTCTGAGCCTGCGCTTCCTCAGCGCAGGAAGTCGCGGATCGCGGCCAGTGTGGCCTCCGGGGCCTCGGTCATCTGGTGATGGCCCACGGGCAGGTTCAGCACCTGCACCTGCTTGCCGCTGTCGCGCGCCAGCGCGATCAGGCCCTGGGCGTTCTTCGGCAAGGTCATCTGGTCCTGTGCGCCGAGCAGGAAAAGCACGGGGCAGGTGAGGGCTCGCAGGGCCTCTTCACCATGACTGTAGCGATCACAGGCCAGGAAACCGCGATGGAAGACGTTGACCTGGCGGTTGCTGGCCAGCACGCGCCGGCCCAGGGCCAGGCTGGCGCCGTAGACCCAGGTGCCCGGCCCCAGCGCCGAGGGCGGGGCGGCCAGCGTGCTGCGGGAAAACACATTGATCAGCTTCAGCGCCTGCTCGGGTTGGTTCAGCGAGGCGTCGAGCAGGGCCTGCGAGACCTTCATGGGGTAGGCCGTGCCCACGAGCACGAGATGGCTGATGCACTCCCGGAGCCGGCCTGCGGCTTCCAGCGCGATCAGCGAGCCCCAGCTGTGGCCCACCAGGGCGGCACGCTGGATGCCTGCCGCATCGAGCAGGGCCGCGATGAAACCGGCGGCCTCTCCCACCGTGGACGGCGCTTCGCCCGCGCTGCGCCCGTGGCCCGGCAGGTCCACGGCCAGCACGTTCCAGCCGTGGTGGGCCAGGTAGCGACTCTGCAGGATCCAGACGCTATGGTCGTTGAGCACGCCGTGAATCATCACCACCGTGGGTTTGGCCGCATCGAAGGGCTTGCCACCGGTGTAGCAGTAGGTCTTCGCACCGTTGACGATCAATTCCATGAGAGTGCTTCCAGTTGGAGTTTGCAAAAGCTACAGGCTGGCCGGGACTTGTGCGAGCGGCTACCGCGGAACCGGCTTCGCCGGGCCGCTGGTGGCGACCCCCTTGGGGCTGAGGGCCGCGGCTCCAAACCTGCCTGCGCAGGTTTGGACGGCACCGCAGAGCAGCAGGCTCTGACTGCGGCACGGAGACGACCGAAGGCCGGCACAGGGGGTCATGCTTTTTCTGCCGCCTTGAGGGCGCGTTTGAGGTCCTCGATCAGGTCGTCCGGGTCTTCCAGGCCGATGGACAGGCGGATGGTGCCCGGCCCGATGCCGGCGCCGGCCAGGGCCTCGTCGCTCATGCGGAAGTGCGTGGTGGAGGCTGGGTGGATCACCAGGCTGCGGCAGTCGCCCACATTGGCCAGGTGGCTGAAGAGCTTGAGTGTCTCGATGAACTTGCGGCCCTGCTCGCGGCTGCCCTGGAGGTCGAAACTGAAGACCGAGCCCGCGCCGCGCGGCAACAGCTTGCGCGCCAACGCGTGGCTGGGGTGGCTCTCGAGCAGCGGGTGGCCCACGCGGCTCACGAAGGGCTGGCTGGCGAGGAATTGCACCACCTTCTCGGTGTTGCTCATGTGGCGTGCCATGCGCAGCGGCAGCGTCTCCAGGCCCTGCAGGATGAGCCAGGCCGTGTGCGGGCT
>JAYNNS010000091.1:0-9482 GCA_038112835.1 Curvibacter sp.
CCCGATCTCCTCGAACACCGCGCGCTGCAGGGCCACGTCGGTGATCCGGCGGGCGGCCTCCATGGCCGACTGCCGGGCGTTGTTGGCCGAGGACTCGCCGGCGGCGGCGCGCACCTGGGCGATGCGCCAGGGCGTGCCGCGCAGCCACAGGGCCAGTGCCACGTTGTGGCGTGCCGAGGTGCGCAGCATGAAGGGCCGCTGGAACAGCATGGCCTGCTGCGCAGGCGGCGCGCTGCGGCACTGCCCGCTCGTGGGGCGCTGCAGTCCGTGCAGCAGGCGCAGCAGCGTGCTCTTGCCGCTGCCATTGGCGCCGACGAGGGCCACGGATTCGCCGGGCACGATGGACAGCGTGAGCCCGTGCAGGGCCTGCAGACGGCCGAAGGCGACGCCGGCACACGCCAGCTCGAAGACGGACGGCCCCACCGACCGGGCCCCGGGCGCCGGGCCGCCGGGCACGACCTTGAGCAGGGCGCTCATGCCGCCGCCTCCACACCACGCACCAGCGCGCGGCCGCGGCCCTCGGCACGCTCGCGCCAGCGGCGCAGCAGGGCGATGCCGGTGTTGAGCAGCAACACCACGGCCAGCAGGATCAGGCCCAGCGCCAGCGCCAGCGGCAGGTCGCCCTTGCTGGTCTCCAGCGCGATGGCGGTGGTCATGACGCGCGTGAAGCCGTCGATGTTGCCGCCGACGATCATCACGGCGCCCACCTCGGAGATGGCGCGGCCGAACGAGGCCATGAGCATGGTCAGCAGGGCGTAGCGCTCGTCCCAGGCCAGCAGCAGGCCGCGCAGGCCGGTGCCCGCCCCGAGCGAGCGCAGCTGCTCGCCGTGCTGCACCTCGGCGTCCTCGATGACCTGGCGCGTGAGCGCCGTGGCCACGGGCAGCACCAGCAGGGCCTGGGCCAGCACCATGGCCTCGAAGTTGAACAGCCAGCCCAGGAAGCCCAGCGGGCCGGAGCGTGAGAGCAGCAGGTAGACGACCAGGCCCACCACCACCGAGGGCACGGCCAGCAGGGTGTTGAGCACGGTGAGCACGGCGTCACGCCCGGCAAAGCGGGCCACGCCCAGCCAGGCCCCGAGCACCACGCCCAAGGTGCAGGCGATGGCGCAGGCGGTGGCGCTCACGGCCAGCGAGCGGCCGACGATGGCCAGCAGGGCGGAATCCAGGGAGGCGATGAGCTGCAGCGCGGTGACGGCGCTGTCGGTGAAGGTGGACATCAGGTCAGGCAGGAAAGGTTCCCGGGTATCCTAGGTTCTGCAATAAATCCTTACCATATGAACCATCGTGCATAGGTTGCAGTTTCACTACAGCTTCACCCCCCCGACCCGCGCCCAGACCGGGCTGATCCACAACCCGCTGCTGGACCTGCTGCAGGCGGTGCAGGACAGCGGCTCGATCTCGGGCGCGGCGCGCCTGCTGGACCTGTCCTACCGCCACGTCTGGGGCGAGCTCAAGCGCTGGGAGGAGGAACTGGGCAACGAGCTGCTGGTCTGGGAAAAGGGCCAGGCGGCCCGCCTGAGCGAATTCGGCCACAAGCTGCTCTGGGCCGAGCGCCAGGCCCAGGCGCGCCTGTCGCCGCAGATCGAAGCGCTGCGCGCCGACCTGGAGCGGGCCTATGCCGTGGCTTTCGACGACACGGTCCACATCCTCACGCTCTACGCCAGCCACGACGACGCGCTCAGCGCCCTGCGCGCCCACGCCGCGGCCGAGCACCAGCTGCACCTGGACATCCGCTTCATGGGCAGCGTGGACGCCCTGCGTGCGCTCAACGAGGGGCGCTGCGTGATGGCCGGCTTCCACACCGTACAGCAGGCCGGCACGGGCTCGCTGGGCGAACAGACCTACAAACCGCTGCTCAAGCCGGGCCTGCACAAGATCATCGGCTTCGCGCAGCGCAGCCAGGGGCTGATGGTAGCGCGCGGCAACCCGCTGGGCCTGCACGGCCTGCCACAGCTGGCCGACGGCCAGGTGCGCTTCGTCAACCGGGCCCTGGGCACGGGCACGCGCCTGCTGCTCGACGAGCTGCTCGCGCAGCAACGCATCGCGCGCAGCCGCATCCGGGGCTACCGCCACTGCGAGTCCTCGCACGCGGCCGTGGCCCAGGCCATCGCCGCCGGCCAGGCCGACGCGGGCCTGGGGATCGAGGCGGCGGCGCGCGCGCGCGGGCTGGATTTCGTGCCCCTGGTGACGGAGGACTACCACCTGGTCTGCCTCAAATCGGCGCTCGAGGAACCCGCGGTGCAGGCGCTGTGCCGGGTCCTGCAGGATCCGGACTGGCCGGCGCTGCTGCTGCAGCTGCCGGGCTACCGGCCCGCGGACGCGATGGGCCAGGTGCTGGCCATGAGCCGCCTGCTCGCCTGGTGGAAATACCGCGGGGCCAAGCGGAGCGCGGGGCGCGCAGTGGCGACCCGCGCTCAGAGCGCGCAGGAGCGGAAGCCGCAGAAGATGTCGTCGCGGCCAGGCAGGAAATAGTTGCGGTACTTGGGCGACTTCATGCGCCGACGCGTGGCCAGCGAGGCACCACGCAGCACCTTGTGGGTGCCGAACCAGGGCTCGGAGTAGTCGCGGTAGGGATCGGCCTGGAAGCCCGGGTAGCCGTGGAAGCTGCTGGCCGTCCACTCCCAGACATCGCCCCAGCGAAAACCCCGGCTCGCGGCCTGGTGCGCCGCCACCTCCCACTCCACCTCGGTGGGCAGGCGCCGGCCGGCCCAGCGACACCAGGCATCGGCCTCCCACCAGCTCAGGTGCATCACGGGCGACCAGCCGGCCACGCGCACGGTGTGCCCGAACCAGCGCTGCAGCACGCCGCCCTGCCCGCCCGCGCGCGCCACGCCGATCTGCTCCACATGGCGCGGGGCGCGCCGCCCCTCGTCGCCCTGCGCCTGCTGCTGCAGCCACTCCCAGCCCGCGGGCAGCCAGAGCTCGGGACGGTCGTAGCCGCCATCGGCGACGAACTCCACGTACTGCGTCCAGCTCACGGGCTGGGCGTCGATCTCGAACTCGGGCACGGCCACCTCGTGCGCCGGGCGCTCGTTGTCGAAGGTGAAGCCCGCCCCCGCGTCCAGCCCCTGGCGCCAGCGCGTGGCCGGCAGCCACAGCGGCTCGCGCACCAGGCCGGGCGCGGGCAGCGGCAGCCTGAGGCGCAGGCCCAGGGTCTGGGCCATGTAGATGAAGGCCTCGCCGTGCATGTCCTCGTGGAACAGGGCCAGGCGGTAGAAGTAGAGGGCATCGTCCTCGTCCGGGGTCTTGGCCAGCAGCTCCAGCGTGGACTCCAGGGTGCTGAGCAGGTAGGCCTTGATATCCCCCAGCGGCGGCAGGGACAAGGCCCAGCGCCGGTCGTGCGGCATGCGGCTCGAATCCCACCAGAAATCGGCCTGTGGCTGGATCGAGGCCAGGGGCGTGGCCTGGGGATCGGCGCGCGGCCCCTGGTGGCGCTGCAGGTTGCGGCCGATCCAGCGCTCCTGGAACCAGCCGATATGGCCCAGCTCCCACAGCGGCGGGTTGAGCTCGGCCAGACAGGGAAAGTCCACGCCCTCCCCCTCCATGGCCTTCTGGTATTCGCCGATCAGGAACAGCGTGTGGTTGCGCGCATCCATCAGCGCCAGGCTGAGCAGATCGCGGCCGGCCTTGCGCAGGTCGGCGTGATCGAGCCGGGAGAAGGACGGCACGGGCAGTTCGTAGGCCATGGCCCATTATTCCGCGCGCCGCACGCCGTGTCGACCTGACCGCGGACTGACCCTGCCAGCCTGTGTCGGAACCACCACCTACGTGTTTACACCGGGAGGGTCGGCATACCCCCCTCCTTTAAAATTGACCGATTTTGCCGGGCGCCGGCTGGATGTCCCCTACCCGGGACAGGCAGGCGGCGCTGCGGCAGCACCGGACGACCCCTTTCTGGAGCCAGCATGCAGCGACTCTTACAACTTTCCAGGCTGATCGACGGCCTGAGCACCCGGATCGGCCGCCTGACCATGTGGCTGATCCTGGCGACCACCCTGATCAGCGCCGGCAACGCCATCGTGCGCAAGGCCTTCAACACCAGCTCCAACTCGCTGCTCGAGATCCAGTGGTACCTGTTCGCCGCGGTCTTCATGCTGGGCGCGGGCTACGGCTTCCTGAAGAACTCGCATGTGCGCATCGACTTCGTCTCGGCCCGGCTGTCGGCACGCGCCCGCAACTGGATCGACGTGGGTGGCATCGTCCTCGTGCTCATCCCCTTCTGCCTGATCTGCATCGTGCTGAGCTGGCCCATGTTCGTGCAGGCCTACGACTCAGGCGAGATGTCGCAGAACGCCGGCGGCCTGATCCGCTGGCCGGTCTATGCGCTGATGCCGGCCGGCTTCGGCCTGCTGCTGCTGCAGGCCCTGTCCGAGCTGCTCAAGCGCGTGCTCTTCCTGCGTGGCCTGGCCCCGGACAGCCTGGCCGACGCCGACCACAAGAGTGACGAACAGAAGCACATCGAGGAGCTCGAAGCCCTCGCCGCGCGCAAGCTGGCCGGAGACAAGTGATCATGGAATTCCTGACCCAGAACTTCGTGCCCGTCATGTTCGTGGGCCTGCTGGCCCTGCTGCTGACCGGCTTTCCCGTGGCCTTCGCGCTGGCCGCCACCGGCCTGGGCTTCGGCTTCATCGGCATGGAGCTCGGCCTGTTCCCGGCCACCATGTTCCAGGCCCTGCCGCTGCGCATCTTCGGCATCATGCAGAACGACACCCTGCTGGCCATCCCCTTCTTCACCTTCATGGGCATCATCCTGGAGCGCTCGGGCATGGCGGAAGACCTGCTCGAGACCGTGGGCCAGGTCTTCGGCCCGCTGCGTGGCGGCCTGGCCATTGCGGTGATCCTGGTCGGTGCGCTGCTGGCGGCGACCACGGGCGTGGTGGCCGCGGCCGTGATCTCCATGGGCCTGATCTCGCTGCCCATCATGCTGCGCTACGGCTACAGCCGCACCGTGGCCATGGGGGCCATCACGGCCTCGGGCACGCTGGCGCAGGCGGTCCCGCCCTCGCTGGTGCTGATCGTGCTGGCCGACCAGCTGGGCCGCTCGGTCGGCGACATGTACGCCGGTGCCCTGATCCCCGCCCTGCTGCTGATCGGCCTGTACCTGCTGTTCGTGGTGCTGGTGGCGCTGTTCCGGCCCTCCATGGTGCCGGCGCTGCCGCCCGAGGCACGCATCTACCGTGAACCCAGCGGCAGCTCGGGCCATCGCTCGCTGGGCGTGCTGTTCCTGATCTGCGCCGCCGTGGGCTGGGCCTGGTCGCGCGTGCACAACGACCTCATGACGGCCTGGCTGGAGCGCAACACGCCCTCGCCCGGGGACGAGATCGTGATCATGTCCATGACCCTGGCTTCGCTCACCGGCCTGGCGCTGGCGCTGGCCAACCGGACCGCCAGGCTGGGCCTGCTCTCGCGCCTGGCCGAGCAGGTGACCTTCGTGCTCATGCCGCCGCTGATCCTGATCTTCCTGGTGCTGGGCACCATCTTCCTGGGCGTGGCCACGCCGACCGAAGGCGGTGCCATGGGCGCGGTCGGCGCGCTGGTGCTGGCCCTGGGCAAGAAGCGGCTGGGCAAGGGCCTGCTCACGCAGGCGCTGGACAACACGGCCAAGCTCTCCAGCTTCGTGCTCTTCATCCTGATCGGCTCCACGGTCTTCAGCTTCACCTTCAATGCGGCCGACGGCCACATCTGGGTCGAGCACCTGTTCGACAAGGTGCCGGGCGGCGTGATCGGCTTCCTGATCGTGGTGAACCTGCTGGTCTTCATCCTGGGCATGTTCATCGACTTCTTCGAGATCGCCTTCATCGTGATCCCGTTGCTGGCGCCGGTGGCCGAGAAGATGGGCATCGACCTGATCTGGTTCGGCGTGATCATCGCCATGAACCTGCAGACCTCCTTCCTGACGCCGCCCTTCGGCTTCGCGCTGTTCTACCTGCGCAGCGTCGCGCCCAAGAAGGACTACACCGACCGCATCACCGGCCAGGCCATCCCGGCCGTGACCACGGGCCAGATCTACAAGGGTTCGATCGCCTTCATCATCATCCAGCTCATCATGGTGGGCTGCATCATGGCCTTCCCCGGCCTGGTCACGGGCAATATCGACAAGGTGCAGAACCTCTCCGACACCGAGGTCATGCAGCAGCTCGACATCCGTCCGCCCGATGCCGACGAGGAGGAGGCCGACCCTGCTGCGGACCCGCTGCGCCCCGAGGAAGAGGAAGGCGCCGCCCAAACGGCCGACGACGACCCGATGAAGGCCCTGCAGGAGGCCATGAAGAAGGATCGCAGGTAAAAGGCCCCGCCCCGGCCTGCCAGAGCCCCGCCCCGGCGGGGCTTTTTTGTGGACGCCTCCGTGGCACAAGGCACAGGGTCCGCACCGGGCCACCCCAGGCGGCATGCGCCCGCCGTCACACAGGCAGAAAAAAGCCCCGCCGGGGCGGGGCTGCTTGCGGTGCCGGACCGGGCTTACAGCTTCTGGCCCTGCATGTAGCTGTCGAAGCGCGCCTCGGTGAAGCGGAACCAGAGGTTGGACTCGCGGCGGAAATTGGCGTAGTCCTCGTAGACCTTCTTCCAGTTCGGGTTCTTGGCGCTGATGTCGGAATACAGGGCCATGGATTCCTTGAAGGCCAGGTCCATCACCGCCTTGGGGAAGGCCACGAGCTTGGTCTTGTTGGCCACGAGCTGCTTGAGGGCCTCGGGGTTGCGGGCGTCGTACTTGGCCTGCATGACCACGTGGGCGTGGGACGCGGCCGCCTCGACGATGGCCTTGTTCTCGGCGCTCAGGCTGTCATAGGCCTTGTTGTTGACGTAGAGGTCGAGCTGCGGGCCACCCTCCCACCAGCCGGGGTAGTGGTAGAAGGGCGCGACCTTGAAGAAGCCCAGCTTCTGGTCGTCGTACGGCCCCACCCACTCGGCGGCGTCCAGCGTGCCCTTTTCCAGCGCCTGGTAGATCTCGCCGCCGGGGATGTTCTGCGGCACGCCGCCCATGCGCTCGACCACCTTGCCGGCAAAGCCGCCGACGCGGAACTTCAGGCCCTTCATGTCGGCCACGGTCTTGATTTCCTTGCGGTACCAGCCGCCCATCTGGGCGCCGGTGTTGCCCATGGGGAAGCTCACGATGTTGTAGCCAGCGTAGAACTCGCGCATGAGCTTGAGGCCGTTGCCCTCGTACATCCAGGCCGTCATCTGGCGGCTGTTGAGGCCGAAGGGGATGGCACAGGCCAGGGCGAAGGTCTCGTCCTTGCCGAAGAAGTAGTAGGGCGCGGTATGGGCCATCTCGACCGTGGCGTTCTGCACCGCATCGACCACGCCGAAGGGCGGCACGAGTTCGCCCCCCGGATGCACCGAGATCTCGAACTTGCCACCCGACATCTCCCGGACCTTTTTCGAGAACACCTCGGCCGCGCCGTAGATGGTGTCCAGGGCCTTGGGAAAGCTCGAGGCCAGGCGCCAGCGGATGGCGGCCTGGGCATGCACCGCGGGGGGGGCGCCGGCGGCCAGCACACCGGCGATACCGGCCTGCTTGATGAGGGAACGACGATCCATGGGTGTCTCCTTGTGAGGACATTGAGGTGGCCGCGATTCTGTGCGCACGCCCCCGCAGACCACATCAGGGCTTACCCCTGTCCGCCCCATTACGTGGTGCGGATGCCAAAAAAGAACGGGCCCGCAGGCCCGTTCCTGATGCTCATTGTCGTCAGGCTTACAGTTTCACGCCCGTCATGTAGCTGTTGAAGCGGTACTCCGAGAAGCGCTCCCACAGGATCTGGTCACGCTGGAAGGCGCGCATGTCCTCGTGGATCTTCTTGAACTCGGGCGACTTGGCCTCGTGCTCGGCGAAGACTTCCATGGCGGCCTTGAAGCCGGCGTCCATCACGGCCTTGGGGAAAGGCTTGAGCTGGGTCTTGGCGGCCACCAGGCGCTTGAGCGCCTCGGGGTTCTTGGCGTCGTACTTGGCGGTCATGTCACGCGCGGCCACGGCGGTGGCGGCGTCGACGATGGCCTGGAACTCGGGGCTCAGCGCGGCATAGGCCTTCTTGTTGATGAAGAACTCGAGCTCGGCGCCGCCTTCCCACCAGCCGGGGTAGTAGTAGAACGGGGCCACCTTGTTGAAGCCCAGCTTCTGGTCGTCGTAGGGACCGACGAACTCGGTGGCGTCCAGCGTGCCCTTCTCGAGCGCCTGGTAGACCTCGCCGGCCGGCATGTTCTGGGCCACCACGCCCAGCTTGGCCATGGTCTCGCCGAACAGGCCGCCACCCAGGCGCATCTTCAGGCCCTTGAGATCGGCCACGCTCTTGATCTCCTTGCGGTACCAGCCGCCCATCTGGGTGCCGGTGTTGCCGGCGCTGCGGCTGCGGATGTTGTACTGGTCCAGGAATTCGTCAAAGAGCTTGCGGCCGTTGCCGTGCTCCATCCAGGCGTCCATCTGGCGCGCGCTCAGGCCGAAGGGCACGGCGCAGCCGAAGGCGAAGATGGGGCTCTTGCCGGTGAAGTAGTAGGGCGCGGTCTGCGCCATCTCGATGGTGCTGTTCTGCAGCGCGTCGACCACGCCGAAGGCGGGCATCAGCTCGCCGGCCGGGTGCACGGACACTTCGAACTTGCCGCCGGACAGGGCCTTGACGGTCTGCGAAAACTTCTCGGCGCTGCCGAAGATGGTGTCCAGCGACTTGGGGAAGCTGGAAGCCAGGCGCCAACGCACGGCTGCCTGGGCGTGCACGGCGGGGGCGACACCGGCAGCGAGGACGCCGGCGATACCGGCCTGCTTGATGAGGGAACGACGATCCATGTCCTAGACTCCTTGGTTTGAAATCGCATCCCGCCCATGGGCGGCGGGAAGCCTAGGAGTTTAGCCTCTTGCGCGTGCGTCTCCAGGGAAAAATAACTCGTGCCGGGAACGGCCACCCGGGTGGAATCAGCCCACGACCTTGAGCGCGGGCTTGCCCTGGGCGCACAGCGCCGGGTAGCGCTTCTCGACCGCCATCTGGATGCCCGCCGCGTCCAGGCCCTGCAGGGCCAGCAGGCGGGCCGGATCGCCGTGCTCGATGAAGACATCGGGCAGGCCCAGCTGCAGCACGGGCTTGAGCACGCCGGCGGCCTGCAGCGCTTCCAGCACGGCACTGCCCGCGCCCCCCATGAGGGCCCCCTCTTCCAGCGTGACCAGGGCCTCGTGCGTGGCGGCCACCTTCAGCAGCAGCTCGGTGTCCAGCGGCTTGGCCCAGCGCATGTTGACCACGGTCGCACCGAGCTTCTCGGCCGCCTGCAAGGCGGGGTAGAGCAGCGTGCCAAAGGCGAGGATGGCGATGCCCTGGCCCTCACGGCGCACTTCGCCCCGGCCGTAGGGCAGGCCCGCGAGCCCGGGCTCGGTGGCCACGCCCACGCCGGCGCCGCGCGGATAACGCACGGCCACGGGGTGGTTCTGCCCGAAGGCGGTGGACAGCAGCTGGCGGCATTCGCGCTCGTCGGCCGGGCAGGCCACGGCCAGGTTGGGG
>JAYNNS010000092.1:0-9399 GCA_038112835.1 Curvibacter sp.
GCTTCGGCCTCGCTGTGCGCTGGGCGATTCAATGTCGGGGCGGTGATGAGGTGATCGTCCATGTGCTGCTCACAAGCTCAGAATGAGGTTGAAACCTGCCGTGGTGTTGTCCGTGCGGAAACCCTGCGGCTTGTCCAGCGGTGTTCCGACGAACACCTCATAGCTCAGCTGGCGCCAGGCACCGCGCAGGCCAAGCACCACACCGGCCAACTGCTTGCCAGCCAGATTGGCGCTGCTGGGGCCGTCGACACAGCCGTAGTCGAGCCCAACGAAGGTGGAGAGGGGTGGCCCACCCGGGATGGCGGCACTGATCTCGTTGCGCAGCAGCACGCCGCGCTCAGCGCTCAAGACGTTGACACCGTCGAAGCCGCGCACGGTGTAGCGCCCGCCGATGGCGAAACGGTCCTGTGGTGTCAGTGGCGTGAAGTTGTGCTGCCAGCGCAGCAGGGCGCTGTAGCGCGCCTGCGGCAGGTACTGCCAGTTCAGCGGGACCAGCAGGCTGAGCTCGGCCAGCGTGAGACCGAAGCGGGAGGTGCCGGTGCCGCTCGCTTCCTCGGGGGCAGGCAGGGAACCGAAGTCCCCGGTGCCGACCTTGTAGCTCAGGTTGCCATCGAGGCTGGCGACACCCAGGACGGTTCTGTGCGCCAGGCCTGCTTCCCAGCCGCCGACCACGCGGCGTTGGATCTGTACTTCGGTGTCGTCGATGTAATTGTTGCTGCGGCGCTGGAAAGCCTTGAGACTGGCGCTGGTCTTGCTCACTGCCGTGCGCACAAGCACGCGACTCAGCCTGAGTTCGGTGATGGCACTGGTGCCGCTGTAGACATAGGTCTGGTTCAGTCCGACGACGCTCTGGAAATAGCGGTTGTTGCTGTGCGTCAGCCCCAGGCTCCAGTAACCCCAGGGCAGGCTGTAGTGCAGTGATTGTCCGCGCGTACCTCGGTTGCCGTCTTCGCCGCCGCCCAGGTCCTTGTTCTGCGTGGCATAGAACAGGTCGTTCAGGCCGAGCGGCGCATCCCAGGACACGGTGGCGCTGCCCTGGTAGATCCCGGTGCCGGGGCTACCGCTGTCGTCTGCACTCAGCGTCAGCCGCAGAGGAAAGCCCTGGTGGTGGCGTACGACCCAGTCGCTGGTGGCAGGAGCGGTGCCGGGCTCAATGCGTATGTCGGCTTCGGCAGATGGCACACGTTTGAGGTTCTCCAGTGTCTGTTCCAGGTCGCGCAGATTGAGCACATCGCCGGGGCGTGCAGGCGAGGCGCTTGCCAGCAAGGGGGAGAGCTCGTTTTCGCTCGGCGATCGGGCCCCGGTCCCGGAATCTGGCGATTCCAGCCGCAGGGCCTGGATGCGACCCGGGATGATGCGCAGGCGCAGACGTCCGCTCTGGAGATTCTGCGCCTCCACCAGAGCGCGGCTGGTGATGTAGCCACGCGCCAGCAGGGCAGCTTGTGCGCGCTGCTGCACGATGGCGATGCCCCGGCCGCCCAGGCAGATGCCTGATCGTTGATGGAGCGGACTGTCGGCATCGGGGCGTGCGACGAGTGGTTGGCCGACCGCGTCCTGGGGCGCACCGGCATCGAGTGCATCAAGCAGCCAGGTGATCCAGCCACTTGGAAGTTCTTCTGGAGGTGCGTCCGGTGTGAGGGCGTCCTTGGCGGGGCCGACCAGATCGATGCCCTGGATCTGGAAGCAAGGGCTTTCATCACGCGGCAAGCGAGAGGAGGCGATGGTCGTGGGCTGCAGGCGGACTTCTGGAGCGCGCAGCAGGCGTTGCCGCTGGTCCTGTTCACGCTCCTGCTGTCGGCGACTGGCATCGATGCCGCGTAGTTCGGCCTCTGCGGCCGTTCCTTGTGCGTTGACCACGCCGATGGAGTGCAGACAGAAGAGGGCAGCAAGCAAATATCGGCATGCAAAGCCCGCACTCCGGAGACCGGATGTGATGCTTCGAGCCGCACTGATGCCTGTCGTCTGCAACGACCTTCTCCCTGATGTCCACGTTTGTCACGTTGTGAGGGAGATTGTTGATCGATTCAGTTTTCTGACTCAGTCAGCAGAGACTACTTTTTTGTAAGAACTCGTTTTGCATCAGCACATTGCTATGCAACGACATAAGCATGTACTTCATGCCGGCCAGGTCGCGCCATGTTCCGGCACCAGGGCACGCCAGCCCAGGCCGTGCTCGATGCGCTGGCGCAGGGCGTCGGCGGCGCCACTTTCGCCGTGCACCACATAGACCTGGTCCGGTGCCGTGGGCAGGGTGCGCAGCCAGGCTTCGAGCTGGTCGGCGTCGGCATGGGCTGAAGCCGATTGCAGCTGCACGATCTCGGCGCCGACGCTCACGTCCTTGCCGTGGATGCGCACGCTGCCGGCGCCCGAACTCAGCGTGGCGCCGCGGGTGCCCGGGGCCTGGTAGCCGGTGAGGATGATCATGTTGCGGTGGCCGCCGGCATAGAGGGCGAGGTGGTGCAGCACGCGCCCGCCCGTGGCCATGCCGCTGGCGGCGAGGATGACCATGGGGCCGTGGCGCCGCGCCAGGGCCTTGGATTCCTCGGGCGTGTTGACCATGGTGGCGCAGCGGGTCAGGGCCTGCAGTGCGCGCGCATCGAGCTTGTGCTCATCGGGGAAGTGCTCGAACAGGTGCGTGGTGTGGATGGCCATGGGGCTGTCGAGGAAGACCGGTAGCTTGGCCGGAATCTCACCGCGCTGCTTGAGCACGTCGATGGCATGCAGGATCTCCTGCGCGCGGCCGACGGCGAAGACCGGCAGCACGGCCACGCCGCCGCGCGCGGCCAGGCGCTGCAGGGCCGGGCCGAGTTCGGCCAGTACGTTTTCTTCCGGGTGCAGGCGGTCGCCGTAGGTGGATTCGATGAGCACCGTGTCGGCCTGCGGGGCGGGGTCGGGCGCACGCATGAGGAAGTCGTCGCTGCGCCCGAGGTCGCCCGAGAACAGGATGCGCCGCCCGGCGATCTCCAGCAGCAGGCTGGCCGCGCCCAGGATGTGGCCGGCGCGGTGGAAGGTGGCGCGACAGCCGGGCATGGGCTCGAAGCTGCGGCCGAAATCCACGGGCCTGATCAGGCCCAGGCAGTCCAGGGCGTCCTGGCGGGTGTACAGCGGCAGGGCCGGCGCGTGTTTGGAGAAGCCGTGCCGGTTGGCGTAGGCCGCATCCTCCTCCTGGATATGGCCGCTGTCGGGCAACAGGATTTTGCACAGGGCCTGCGTGCCGGGGGTGGCCCAGACCTTGCGGTGAAAGCCCTCGCGTGCCAGCAGGGGCAGGTAGCCGCTGTGGTCCAGGTGGGCGTGGGTCAGCAGCACCGCGTCGAGCTGGTTGGGCAGCACGGGCAGCGGATTCCAGTTGCGCAGGCGCAGCTGCTTGTAGCCCTGGAACAGGCCGCAGTCCACGAGCAGGCTGTGGCGCTCGTGGCGCACAAGGTACTTGGAGCCGGTGACCGTGCTGGCCCCGCCGAGGAAGGTGATGGAGACGCTCATCCCCGCATGGTAGCGAGGGTGGGGCCTCTTCCCATGACACAGATCAAGAAAGAAAAAGCCGCGGGGGCTGGCGCCGCCGCGGCTGCAGGCCTGCTGTCCGGCTTCAGCTGAAGAAGCTCTTGAACTTGTCGGCCCAGCTGCTTTCGCCCGGCGAGTGCTTGGCGCCACCCTTGCGCAGGGACTCGTCGAGCTCGCGCAGCAGCTTGCGCTGGTGCTCGGTGAGTTTGACGGGCGTCTCCACGGTGATATGGCAGTAGAGGTCGCCCGGGTAGCTCGAGCGCACGCCCTTGATGCCTTTGCCGCGCAGGCGGAACTGCTTGCCGGTCTGCGTGCCCTCGGGCAGGTCGATGGCGGCCTTGCCCTGCAGCGTGGGGACCTCGATCTCGCCACCGAGCGCCGCGGTGACGATGCTGATGGGCACCACGCAATGCAGATCGTCGCCGTCGCGCTCGAAGATTTCGTGCTTGCGCAGCCGGATCTCGATGTAGAGATCGCCCGGTGGGCCGCCGTTGGTGCCCGGCTCGCCGTTGCCGGCACTGCGGATGCGCATGCCGTCGTCGATGCCGGCGGGAATCTTCACCTCCAGCGTCTTCTGGCGCTTGATGCGGCCCTGGCCCTGGCAGGTGGTGCAGGGCTCGGGGATGATCTTTCCGGTGCCGTGGCAGTGCGGGCAGGTCTGCTGCACGCTGAAGAAGCCCTGGCGCATCTGGACCGAGCCGCTGCCGTGGCAGGTGCTGCAGGTCTTGACCTGGGTGCCGGGCTTGGCGCCGCTGCCGTGACAGGTGCCGCAGTTGTCCCAGCTCGGGATGCGGATCTGCGCGTCCTTGCCGTGGGCTGCCTCTTCGAGCGTGATCTCCATGGCGTAGGAGAGGTCGCTGCCGCGGTAGACCTGGCGGCCGCCGCGCCCGCGCTGCTGGCCGAACATGTCGCCGAAGATGTCGCCGAAGGCCTCGGCGAAGCCACCGCCGAAACCGTCGCCGGGACCGCCGCGCATGTTCGGGTCCACCCCGGCGTGACCGTACTGGTCGTAGGCCGCGCGTTTCTGCGCGTCCGACAGCATCTCGTAGGCTTCCTTGGCCTCCTTGAACTTCTCCTCGGCCGTCTTGGCGCTGTCCCCCTGGTTGCGGTCCGGGTGGTATTTCATCGCCAGCTTGCGATACGCCTTCTTGATCTCGTCCTCGGAGGCGTTCTTGGGCACGCCGAGGATTTCGTAAAAGTCTCTTTTGGTGGCCATGTCGTTTATGTTCCAGAGCAGGAACGCCGCGCTGACCTTACCGGTGGGTAAGCGTCGGGCGCGGCGCGTTGAGGCGCTACGGGGCGTCCGTCATCAGCCTTTCTTGACTTCCTTGACCTCGGCGTCCACCACATTGTCGTCGGCGGGGCGGCTGGCCTGGGCCTGCTCGGCACCGGGGGCAGCACCCGCCGCACCGGCTGCCGCGGCGGCGGCCTGCTGCTCGGCGTAGAGCTTCTCGCCCAGCTTCTGGCTGGCCAGCATCAGGGCCTCGGTCTTGGCCTCGATGACGCCCTTGTCCTCGCCCTTGATGGCCTCTTCCAGGTCCTTCAGGGCAGCCTCGATCTTCTCCTTCTCGCCGGCCTCGAGCTTGTCGCCGTGCTCGGCTAGGCTCTTCTTCACGCCGTGCACCGTGGCATCGGCTTGGTTGCGGGCCTGGATGATCTCGAGCTTCTTCTTGTCTTCGGCGGCGTTGAGCTCGGCGTCCTTCACCATCTTCTGGATCTCCTCCTCGGACAGGCCCGAGTTGGCCTTGATGGTGATCTTGTTCTCCTTGCCGGTGGCCTTGTCCTTGGCGCCCACGTGCAGGATGCCGTTGGCGTCGATGTCGAAGGTCACCTCGATCTGGGGCAGGCCGCGCGGGGCCGGCGCGATGCCTTCCAGGTTGAACTCGCCCAGCAGCTTGTTGCCGGCGGCCATCTCGCGCTCGCCCTGGTAGACCTTGATGGTCACGGCCGGCTGGTTGTCGTCGGCGGTGGAGAAGGTCTGCGCGAACTTGGTCGGGATGGTGGTGTTCTTGCTGATCATCTTGGTCATCACGCCGCCCAGGGTCTCGATGCCCAGGGACAGCGGGGTGACGTCGAGCAGCAGCACGTCCTTGCGGTCACCACTCAGAACCTGGCCCTGGATGGCGGCGCCCACGGCCACGGCCTCGTCGGGGTTGACGTCCTTGCGCGGCTCCTTGCCGAAGAACTCCTTGACCTTGTCCTGCACCTTGGGCATGCGGGTCATGCCGCCGACCAGGATCACGTCCTGGATGTCGCTCACGCTCACGCCGGCATCCTTGATGGCGGTGCGGCAGGGGGCGATGGTGCGCTCGATCAGCTCTTCCACCAGGCTCTCCAGCTTGGCGCGGGTCAGCTTGATGTTCAGGTGCTTGGGGCCCGAGGCGTCGGCCGTGATGTAGGGCAGGTTGATGTCGGTCGCGGTGGAGGACGACAGCTCGATCTTGGCCTTCTCGGCCGCTTCCTTCAGGCGCTGCAGGGCGAGCACGTCCTTGCTCAGGTCCACGCCCTGTTCCTTCTTGAACTCACCGATGATGTAGTCGATGATGCGCTGGTCGAAGTCCTCGCCGCCCAGGAAGGTGTCGCCGTTGGTCGACAGCACCTCGAACTGCATCTCCCCGTCGACATCGGCAATCTCGATGATGGAGACGTCGAAGGTGCCGCCGCCCAGGTCGTACACGGCGATCTTGCGGTCGCCCTTGCCGCCCTTGTCCAGGCCGAAGGCCAGCGCCGCGGCGGTGGGCTCGTTGATGATGCGCTTGACGTCCAGGCCGGCGATGCGGCCGGCGTCCTTGGTGGCCTGGCGCTGGGCGTCGTTGAAGTAGGCCGGCACCGTGATCACGGCCTCGGTCACGGGCTCGCCCAGGTAGTCCTCGGCGGTCTTCTTCATCTTGCGCAGTACCTCGGCGCTGACCTGCGGCGGGGCCAGCTTGTTGCCGCGCACTTCCACCCAGGCGTCACCGTTGTCGGCCGCCGCGATGGTGTAGGGCATCAGGTCGATGTCCTTCTGCACTTCCTTCTCGGTGAACTTGCGGCCGATCAGGCGCTTGACCGCGTACAGCGTGTTCTTGGGGTTGGTGACCGCCTGGCGCTTGGCCGAGGCACCGACCAGCACCTCGCCGTCTTCCTGGTAGGCGATGATGGAGGGCGTGGTGCGCGCGCCTTCCGAGTTCTCGATCACCTTGGTACTGTTGCCTTCCATGATGGCGACACAGCTGTTGGTGGTGCCGAGGTCGATGCCGATGATCTTGCCCATGTTCTTGCTCCTGAGATGCGTGGAAATTCGGATGTGCCGTACGTGTGGATAACTTCCGCCGTTTCAAGCCCTTATTTGGGGGCGGCCACCGTGACGAGGGCCGGGCGCAGCACGCGCTCGGCGATGGTGTAGCCCTTCTGCAGCAGGCTGACCACCGTGTTGGCTTCCTGGTCGGCCGGGACCATGCTGATGGCCTGGTGCTGATGCGGGTCGAACTTGCTGCCCGGGGCCGGCGCGATGGCGATGACCTTGTGGCGCTCCAGCGCGGCGTTCAGCTGGCGCAGCGTGGCTTCGGCACCCTCGCGGATCTGCTCCGGCGTGGCGTCCTTGATGGCCAGGCCGGCCTCCAGGCTGTCGGTCACGGGCAGCAGGCTTTCGGCGAAGGCCTCGACGGCGAACTTGCGGGCCTTGCTGATCTCTTCCTCGGCGCGGCGGCGGGCGTTCTCGGCCTCGGCCTTGGCGCGCAGGAACTGGTCGGCCAGCTCGGCGCTCTTGGCCTTGAGCTCGGCCAGCTCGGCCTGGGTCTGCTGCAGCGGGTCGGCTGCGGCGGTGTTTTCAGGGGCGGCGCTGCCCGGCTCCTGTTCGGGCGTGGGGGAGGCTTGCTTGTCGGACATTTTTGAGGGGGAAATGAAGAACCAGCGGACCAGGTGGGGGTGTTTCCCGCCGTTTCAAGTCCGCTTGGGAGGGGCCGCCAGGGGACGGCCAGGAGCTGTCAGTCGGCCAGGGCCAGCAGTTCGACTTCGAACTTCAGCGTGGCGTTGGGCGGGATCACGCCGCCGGCGCCGCGGGCGCCATAGCCCAGGCTGGCGGGGATGATGAGCACGCGGGTGCCGCCGGTCTTCATGCCGGCCACGCCCTCGTCCCAGCCGCGGATCACCATGCCGGCGCCCAGCGAGAACTGGAAGGGGTCGTTGCGGTCCTTGCTGGAGTCGAACTTGGCGCCCTGCACGCCGTTGTTCCAGAGCCAGCCGGTGTAGTGCACGGTCACGTCCTGGCCGGGACGGGCCTCGGCGCCGCTGCCGGGCACGGTGTCTTCGTACTGCAGGCCGGAGGGAGTGGTGACGATGGCCATGGCGGGGTCCTTCTTGCTACTGTTTTGATAGCTGGCGATGCCGGTCGCGAAGACCGCGCGCCAGTGGGCGAAGGACGGATTATGCCAGCGGGGTCAGCGCGCCTTGCGGGCCTGGCTGGCCACCCACTTGCTGGCAAAGGCGGGCAGCTCGCCCAGGCGGCGGGTCAGTTCGGCCCCGCTGGTGGTGAGCAGATAGCCCTCGCTGCCGTGATTGAGCAGGCCGGCTTCGCGCAATTCCTTGATACGGGTGTTCAGGGTGTTGGGGGTGATGCCCCCCACGCTGTCCTGCAGCAGGCGGAAGGTCTGTGCATGGCCGTCGCGCAGCGCCCACAGCACGCGCATCGCGTAGCGGGACTCCAGCAGAGCCAGCAACTGGCCGATGGCGGCGTTTTCCTTGTAGCTCATTCAGCAGCACTCCTGGGGGTGCCGCCTGCGGTGGGGCTGGCACGTCCTCCCTGAGCCGGCCCGGGAAGGGCGGCGAAGGCGGACTATAGCGCAGATTCCTGCTTGCTACAAGATTAATAGCTGATAGACCCCCCCGTATCTACCCTGAGGATTCGCGGCTTGCGCGCGGCGTGAAATATTCCCGCTCAGGTGTAGATTTTCCGGAGCAGGGCCATGAGGGTCTTGCGCTCGGCCGCGCTCAGGCGCGACGTGGCCGCTTCCTCCAGTTCGGAGGCCGTGACCTCGGCCTGTTTGACCAGCTTGCGCCCCGCCGGCGTGAGGTGCAGGCCCATGGCCCGGCCGTCGTGCGGGTGCGGGCGGCGCGTGATCAGCTCGCGCCGCTGCAGCTGGTTGATCATGCCGACCAGGTTGGGCGGCTGGATGTTGAGCGTGCTGCAGAGTTGGCGCGAGGTGATGCCCGGGTTGTGGGCGATCAGGGAGAGCACGGAGAACTCGACCGGCTTGAGGCCGTAGACCGCCATATTGCGCAGGAAGGCGTCGACGATGACCAGGGTGGCGCGCCGCGCGTTGTAGCCGACCAGGCTTTCCAGGTAGCGGGTATCGACCTGTTCGACGGCGGCGTCGGGGGCGGCGGGCTGGCGAATCATGACGCGGTTCCGGTGGGCGTGATTTGTTGTTCGATGATCTGCAGGCGCAGCGCGAATTCTGGCAGCACCCAGGCCTGCAGCGCGCGGGCCGGCGCCTGCCAGTCCGCGCCGCTGGTCTCCAGGCGCGCGCCGGCCCAGCCCAGCAGGGCCAGGGCCAGGGCCTGCAGAAAGTCGTCCGCCACCCAGTAGGGGAGGTCGGCCCGGCCGGCCGAGGCCTGCATCAGTCGCGGTGCCAGTGCACGCAGCTGCTCGAAGCGCTGCAGCACGGCGGCCGGCAACGGTGCTTCGGCGGCCAGCGCCTGCAGCAGCAGGCCCAGGGCCGCGCCGCCGTCGGGCAGCACCTTGCGCACCAGCAGGTCGATGGCCTGGATCTCGTTGGTGCCCTCGTAGATCATGGTGATGCGCGCATCGCGCACGATCTGCTCGATGCCCCACTCGCGCACATAGCCGTGGCCGCCGAAGACCTGCAGGCATTCGCTGGCGCCGAGAAAGCCCTGGCGCGTCCAGGCCGCCTTGAGCACGGG